>NZ_JAGHWR010000028.1:0-89902 GCF_017746155.1 Xanthomonas sp. D-36-1 | reverse complement strand
TGGCGCTCGGCGGCATCACGCCTGCCATGAAGTTGGCGATGGCCGCTTAGCTCCACTTCTGGCGACCGCTAAAAGTGGGGGGATTACCCCACCAAGTCGGAAAACATCAACGATTTCGTGACCACCCGGGTGCGCGATGCATTGCTGGGCTGCCAGCCGGGATCCTTCGATGGCTGCGTGCCGTACAGCGTCTGGAACGACAGCGTCACCGCCGAGCAGGCGCAGGCATTGCAGGGCGTGGGTATCGTCAATTACGAGACCTCGATGCGTGTCTTCAATGCCTACGTCACCGGCAATTTTGGCTACAGCCTGCCGTGGGCGGGCGATAACCCGATCAGCGTCGTCGGCGGTGTGGAAACCCGTACCGAAACCTTCAAGCGTGTTGCCGACAGCAATATGCAGACCGGCAATTTCACCGGCCTGGGTGGTCCGACCTCCAACGTCTCCGGCGATATCAGCGTCAAGGAACTGTTCCTGGAAGGCGCAGTGCCGTTGCTGGCGCAAGCGGGCAGCCTGGATCAGCTGGACATGCAGCTTGGCTATCGCTATTCGGACTACGACATCTCCGGCGGCGTGAGTACGTACAAGGCGGGTCTGGGCGCGACCTTCGCGGATGGCAAGTACCATTTGCGTGCAGGCTGGAATCGTGCCATCCGTGCGCCCAACATCACCGAGCTTTACAACGAAAACACGATCGGACTGTGGAGCGGCAGCGACCCCTGCGCAGGGGCCAATCCCACGTTTACCCAGGCGCAGTGCGCCAACACCGGCGTCACGGCCGCGCAGTACGGGCGCGTGGCGGCCAATCCGGCAGGGCAGTACAACGAGATCGGCGGCGGCAACACCGCGCTGCAGCCGGAAACCGCCAATACCTGGACCATCGGATTCGCTGCCAGCCCGGTCAAGGGGCTGGATCTGAGCGTGGATTACTACGACATCAAGATTGACGATGCGATCCGTGCCATTGGTTCTTCCAACATCCTGACCGCCTGCGGTGTGACCGGTAATGCGGACCTATGTAGCCGCATCCGCCGCAATGCCACGACCGGCGACCTGTTCCGCGGCAGCGACGTGGACACCTCCGGCCTGATTTTCAACTCCCAGGACAACTTTGGGTCGTTGCACTTCCAGGGCGTGGATCTGACGGCCTCCTATGCCTGGAGCATCGGGCCCGGACGCCTGACTGCCTCGATGATGGGCAGTTATGCCATCAAGCAGGAATACGAGCCGGTTCCGGGCGTGCAGCAGGTGACCTACGACTGCGCTGGCGTGGTGAACGTGGCATGCAACAGTGCCGAATGGCGGCATGTGCTGAGCACCCGCTACAGCTTCGATCGTTACACCGTTGGTCTGCGCTGGCGTTACATCGGTGAGCTGGACTATCAGAACACCGACGGCACTGCCGGTACCACCGACGTGCGCTTGGTCAATCAGGACAACAAGGTGTCGGCGTACAACTACTTCGATCTCTCCGGGTCGATGCAGCTCGGCGATTACGTCACCTGGACCCTGGGTATCAACAACATTGCCGACAAGGAGCCGCCGCTGGTGGGTGGCAGCTTGACCTTCAATGCCAATTCGCTGGGTGGTTACGACCAGGCCGGACGCTACTTCTTCACCAGTGTGGGTCTGCGTTTCTGAGTCGCGTTGCAGTGAGGTAAAACGGGAACGGCGGGCCTTGGCCCGCCGTTCTTTTTTGTACCTGAGCCAAGCTGCGTCTGGTTGTCTTTGCGCACGATCCGCACCGTTTACCACCGCGAATAGCGCCTGCTCGAGGCGGAAGATGAGCGTGTGGCTTACGCCGCAGCCTCCCGCAACAACGGTGAGTCCCAACCCGGGCGCGGCGCGAAGCGTTCGCCGTAACGGGCATGCAAGGCCTGCAGACGCTCCAGTAGCGCGTCTGCGCCGACGCTGCGGATGTATTGGATCGGGCCGCCACGGAAAGGTGCGAAACCTGTGCCGAAGATGACGCCGGCGTCCAGCAGGTCTGCGTCGGCCACCACGGCGTCATACAGGCACGCTACCGCTTCGTTGAGCAGCGGCAGGATCAAGCGATCTTCCAAATCTGCCGGTGCGGCGTAACCGCTGGCAACCTCGGGTTTGACGGCGCGTCCGTTCTCCCACTTGTACAGGCCCTGGCCGTCCTTCTTGCCGCGCTTGCCGGCTTCCACGGTCGCCAGTGCCGCCGGGATGGGCAAACGCAGGAATGGCGCCAACTCGGCACCTACGCCTGCCGCCACATCCAGGCCCACGGTGTCGATCAATTCGATTGGCCCCATCGGCATGCCGAACTTCACTGCCGTCTTGTCCAGCACCGGGCCGGGAATGCCCTCGGCATACGCGGTGGCCGCTTCGAGCAGGTAGGGGAACAGCACCCGGTTGACCAGGAACCCCGGCGTGCCGGCCACCGGCACCGGGAACTTGTCCAAGGTCTTGCAGAACGCAGCCAGGCGCGCGACGTTGGCCGGATCCAGGCCATCGTGCTGCACGATTTCCACCAGCGGCATCATCGCCACCGGGTTGAAGTAGTGCAGGCCGGCAAATTGCGCCGGGCGCTGGATGTGGCCACGCAAGTCGGTCAGCGGAATCGACGAGGTATTGGTCGTCAGCAATGCATCCGGCTTGAGTTGCGGCTCGATCGATTGATACAGATCGCGCTTGGCCTGCGGGTTTTCGATGATCGCCTCGATCACCAGATCGGCCTGCGTCACGCCCGCGCCGGCCAGGTCGCCGCGCAGACGCGCCGCCACTGCTGGTCGCTTGGCGTCGTCCTTGACACGCTTGGCGAACAGCTCGCCACCACGTGTCAGCGCCGTATCGATAAAACGCTGCTCGCGATCCTGCAACGTGACGTCGAAGCCCTTGTAAGCCGCCCAGGCCGCGATATCGCCGCCCATGACGCCGGCGCCGATCACATGCACATGGCGAATCGGGGCTGCGGCCACGCCGGCTGCGTCCTTGCCGCCCAGCGCTTTCAGACGCTCGGTCAGGAAGAAGATCCGGATCAGGTTGCGTGCGGTCGGCGTGCTGGCGAGTTTGACCACTGCCTTGCGCTCGGCCGCCAAGCGCGCCTGGTTGCCGCTACCGCCCGCCCGCTCCCAGACGTTGATCAAGGCGTAGGGCGCCGGGTAATGCTCCTTGCGCGCCTTGCGCGCCACCTGCTTGCGCATCTGCGGCGCCAGTAGTTTGCGCGCCAGCAAGGTGTTGGTGGCCCATGCGGTAGCGCGCTGCTTGAACGCATGCGTGGTGCCGGCGAGCGCCAGGCTGGCGGCCACATCCACCAGCACGGCAGGCGCGGCGACCTTGTCGACCAGGCCCATCGCGCGCGCGGCCTTGGCCGACACTGTGCGACCAGTGAGCATCAGATCCATTGCGGCCGGCGCACCGATCAGGCGCGGCAAGCGGGCGCTGCCGCCCCAACCGGGGAAGATGCCGAGCTTGGTTTCCGGCAGTCCGATGCGCGTACTGCCATCGTCGGAGGCCACGCGGTAGCGGCAGGCCAGCGCGATTTCGGTGCCGCCACCCATGCAGAAGCCATGGATCGCCGCGACGGTGGGGCACGGTAGTTCGGCCAGCTTCTGGAAGACCTGCTGCCCGCGATGGATCGCATCGTTGACCGTGCCCTTGCGGTCGAATTCCTGGAATTCCTTCAGATCGGCACCGGCGATGAAGCCGTTGGGCTTGCCCGAGCGCAGCACCACACCGGTCGGCGGATCCAGCGCCAGCCGCTCGACCAAGGCGCCCAGCTCCAGCAGTACCTCTTGCGAAAATGCGTTAACCGGTGCGCCCTGCCGATCGAGGCTGAGCACGACCACGCCGTCCTCGCGCAGATCGGCCTGCCAATGGCTGAATCGGAGCCCGTCGAAACCTGGAAGCATGCGTCTAGCCGTCCGGCGATAGAAGGAAAGGTCGTTATCATCCAGAGGTTGTTTCCTTCACGTCAAATACCCGTACCTGTCGACAGGGCAGATCCGCGCTTGCGCGCGGCGTCGCCAGCGGTGCATCGCTGCCGCTACCCTGATGCGTGACGGTCGTACGGATCGGTATGAACTTTTCTTTTCAATGGTGGTCTCATTGCCCGACTTCGGTGGGCTGACAGGAGTGTGGCCCGACATGGCCGAAGTCGATACACCTCAGGAGCTGGACCTGGAACTGGTCCGGCGTGTGCAGCGCGGCGAAAGCGCGGCGTTCGATGTGCTGGTGCGCAAATACCAGCATCGGATCGTTGCCTTGATCGGGCGCTACATCGCCGACTGGAGCGAATGCCAGGACGTTGCCCAGGACACGTTTGTGCGCGCCTACCGCGCGATCAACAGTTTTCGGGGCGACGCCCAGTTCTATACGTGGCTGCACCGCATTGCCGTCAACACTGCCAAGAACCATCTGGTTGCGCACAACCGCCGCCCGCCCACCGACGACATCGAGATCAGCGATGCCGAACAATTCGATGGAGCGACCCGGTTGCGCGACACCGATACCCCGGAGCGCGAATTGATGCGACAGGAGCTGGAACAAACGGTGATGCGCGCGGTCCAAGCGCTACCGGAAGAACTTCGGTCGGCCATCACCCTGCGCGAGGTGGAAGGGCTGAGCTATGAGGACATCGCGCGAAAGATGGATTGCCCGATCGGAACGGTGCGCTCGCGCATTTTCCGGGCGCGCGAGGCCATCGATATCGAGCTGCGGCCTCTGCTGGAGACCGAAAGCGCTACCCGTGAGCGACACCGCGTATGAGCCATAACCCTGCCATGTCCACTACCGACAAATTCGAACTTCACTATCGCCAGCAGCTGTCTGCGCTGGTCGACGGCGAGTTGAGCGCCGACGAGTCGCGCTTTTTGCTGCGCCGTCTGGCCCACGACGAAGAATTGGCCGGCTGCCACGAGCGCTGGCAGTTGTGCGGCGATGTGCTGCGCGGTGCCGCCAGTGCGCCGGCGCCGCTGGATTTTGCGGCGCGTGTGCGCGGCGCCATTGCCGAGGAGCCGGCACCGCAAGCACAGCCGGCGGCCCGCCCAGGCGCACGTTGGCGCTGGGGCGGCGGTGCAGCGATTGCCGCATCGGTCGCGGCGATCGCCATGTTCCTGGCGCGCGAGCGCCTGCCGGACACCGCCGCGCCCGGTGCTGAAACACCCGTCTATGCCACCGCTGCCCAGCTTCCGCCTTCCTCGCAAACGCCGCAGGCCCCTGTGGCTCCGAAGGCACCGGCCGCACCGGCTCCGGGGACGCCGGATGAGGTGGCCGCGCTCGCTGCAGCCGTACCTGCCGCTGCGCTGGCATCTACTCGGCGCGGCGCGGCAACGCGCAACCAGCAAGTCGCACGCAGTGCGGCGGCGCGTCAGCAGCAGGCGCCGACCCGCATGGTCGCTGCGGCGGTACCGGCACCCACGGAGACCTCATCTGCGGTTGCGGCGACGCCGTCCAACCCGTTTACGCATCCGGATACAACGCTGCAGGCACGCCCGTGGCCGCGCGCGGCCTTGTCCGGGGCTGGCGAAAGCCCGCTCAACGCCAGTTTCCGCCAGAGCCGACCCGGCACGGCGTTCTATCCGTTCGAACCCGCGCCACAGGCAGTCGCCAGTCCGGCGCCGAACCGCCCGGCACCGGCGCCGGCCCCGCAGGACTGACCCTGTCGCCGGCCTTCATCCGTTCGGCTATCTCCCTTCCGTTATCGTGCCGGGCCCGTGTCGCTACGCGGGTTCCGGCTCCTCTCGCCCTGCCATCGGAGGCAACCTGATGAACCATCGCATCCGCACCCAGATGTTCGGCCTGATCGCCATGACCCTGCCGCTGGCGGCCTGCGCGCAGCAGCCCGCACCCGCTGCCAAGGACGTCGCCCCGATTGCTGCCAATCGCAGTGCCACGCCAGCGCCGCAGCTGGTGGCGGGGCTGCCGGACTTCACCAATCTGGTCGAGCAGGTCGGCCCGGGTGTGGTCAATATCGAAACCACCATTACCCGCAAGGATGCCATGGCGCGTCAGCAGCGCAGCGGCCCGGGTGGTCGTGGAGGTGGCGCGATGCCGGATGACGAACAGATGCCGGAATTCTTCCGCCGCTTTTTCGGACCGGATTTCCAGATGCCGGGCGGTCCGCGCCAGGGGCCCGGTGGCGGCGATGACGACGGCGGCATCGCCGGCAAGTCGATGGGCTCGGGCTTCATCATCTCGGCCGACGGCTACGTCCTGACCAATCATCACGTGGTCGATGGCGCCAGCGAGGTGACCGTCAAGCTCACCGACCGCCGCGAGTTCAAGGCCAAGGTGGTCGGTAGCGACGAGCAATACGACGTGGCGCTGCTGAAGATCGAGGCCAAGGGCCTGCCGACCGTGCGCCTGGGCGATTCCAACACGCTCAAGCCGGGGCAGTGGGTGGTGGCGATCGGCTCGCCGTTCGGCCTGGACCACTCGGTCACCGCCGGCATCGTCAGCGCCACCGGCCGCAGCAATCCGTACGCCGACCAGCGCTACGTGCCCTTCATCCAGACCGACGTGGCGATCAACCAGGGTAATTCCGGCGGCCCGCTGCTCAACACGCGTGGCGAAGTGGTCGGCATCAATTCGCAGATCTTCTCCGCATCCGGCGGCTACATGGGCATCAGTTTCGCGATCCCGATCGACCTGGCCTTCAGCGCGGCCGAGCAGATCAAGGCCACCGGCCATGTGAGTCGCGGCATGCTGGGCGTGGCGGTCGGCCCGATCGACTCGCTCAAGGCGCAAGGCCTGGGCTTGCCGGATAGCCGTGGTGCCCTGGTCAACGATATTCCTGCCGGTAGCCCGGCGGCCAAGGCCGGCATCGAGGTGGGCGACGTGATCCGTGCGGTGAACGGCAAGTCGATCGATGTCGCCAGCGATCTGCCGCCAATGATCGGGCTGATGGCGCCCGGCACCAAGGTGACCCTGGACGTCTTGCGCGACGGCAAGCCGCGCACCGTGACGGTCACCCTGGCGCCGTTGCAGGACGGCACCGGGAACGCCGCGCCGCGCACCGCCGCCGAGGAGGCCAAGCCCGGCGCCCCGGCCAGCGTGGAATTGCTCGGCCTGCAAGTCGCCGACCTGACCGCCGCCGAACGCAGCCGCCTGGGCCTGGAAGCGGGCGAGGGTGTGCGTATTGCCGCGGTCACCGGCGCGGCGGCGCGCAGCACCCAGCCGCCGCTGTCGCCGGGGCTGGTCATCGCCCGCGTGGGCCGGACCAAGGTCGGCAGCGTCGCCGAGCTCAACCGCGCCCTGTCCAGCTACAAGAAGGGCGACGTGGTCATGCTGCTGGTGACCGACGGCAAGGCGACCAGCTACGTGGCCTTGAAGGCCGGCGGCTGAGGGAGGCCGGGATTGGGAATCGGGATTGGCAGCAGCGGGTCCGCACTACGCGGCCCGCCCTGCTTTGCGATTCCCAAATCCCGATTCCCCAATCCCCGGCCCCAAAGGGGCCGGGCGTGCGATAATGCTGCGTTACCCTGACGACGGCTGCGCCGGCGCCCACCTCAATGTCCTCTGATTCAATGCGGAACATCCGCAATTTCTCCATCATTGCCCACGTCGACCACGGCAAATCCACCCTGGCCGACCGCATCATCCAGCTGTGCGGCGGCCTGCAGGCGCGCGAGATGGAAGCCCAGGTGCTCGACTCCAACCCGATCGAGCGCGAACGCGGCATCACCATCAAGGCGCAGTCGGTGTCCCTGCCGTACACGGCAAAGGACGGGCAGACCTACCACCTGAATTTCATCGACACCCCCGGGCACGTCGACTTCTCCTATGAAGTCAGCCGCTCGCTGGCTGCGTGCGAAGGTGCGCTGCTGGTAGTGGATGCGGCGCAGGGCGTGGAAGCGCAGTCGGTGGCCAACTGCTACACCGCGGTGGAGCAGGGCCTGGAAGTAGTGCCGGTGCTCAACAAGATCGACCTGCCCACGGCCGATGTGGACCGCGCCAAGGCCGAGATCGAGGCGGTGATCGGCATCGATGCCGAAGACGCGGTGGCGGTGAGCGCCAAGACCGGTCTGAACATCGATCTGGTGCTGGAAGCGATCGTGCATCGCATCCCGCCGCCCAAGCCGCGCGACACCGACAAGCTGCAGGCGCTGATCATCGATTCCTGGTTCGACAACTACCTGGGCGTGGTCTCGCTGGTGCGCGTGATGCAGGGCGAGATCAAGCCCGGGAGCAAGATCCTGGTGATGTCCACCGGTCGCACCCATCTGGTCGACAAGGTCGGCGTGTTCACCCCCAAACGTAAGGAACTGGCTGCGCTCGGCGCCGGCGAAGTGGGCTGGATCAACGCGTCCATCAAGGACGTGCACGGCGCCCCGGTCGGCGACACCCTGACCCTGGCCGGCGATCCGGCGCCGCATGCCTTGCCCGGTTTCCAGGAAATGCAGCCGCGCGTGTTCGCCGGCCTGTTCCCGGTCGATGCCGAGGATTACCCGGATCTGCGCGAAGCGTTGGACAAGCTGCGCCTGAACGATGCCGCGTTGCGCTTCGAGCCGGAAAGCTCCGAAGCAATGGGCTTCGGTTTCCGCTGCGGCTTTTTGGGCATGCTGCACATGGAAATCGTGCAGGAGCGGCTGGAGCGCGAGTACAACCTGGACCTGATCAGCACCGCACCGACCGTGGTGTATGAAGTGCTCAAGACCGATGGCACGGTCATCAACATGGATAACCCGGCCAAGTTGCCGCAGTTGAACCTGGTGCAGGAAATCCGCGAGCCCATCATCCGCGCCAACGTCCTCACGCCCGAGGAGTACATCGGCAACATCATCAAGTTGTGCGAGGAAAAGCGCGGCACCCAGATCGGCATCAACTACCTGGGCAGCCAGGTACAGATCAGCTATGAGCTGCCCATGGCCGAGGTGGTGCTGGATTTCTTCGACAAGCTCAAGTCGGTCAGCCGTGGCTATGCCTCGCTGGATTACCACTTCGTGCGCTTCGATGCCGGCCCGTTCGTGCGCGTGGACGTGCTGATCAACGGCGACAAGGTCGATGCGTTGTCGTTGATCGTGCACCGCAGCCATGCCGATCGTCGTGGCCGCGAGCTGTGCGAAAAGATGAAAGACCTGATCCCGCGGCAGATGTTCGACGTGGCGATCCAGGCGGCGATCGGCTCGCAGATCATCTCGCGCTCCACGGTCAAGGCGATGCGCAAGAACGTGCTGGCCAAGTGCTATGGTGGCGACGTTTCGCGCAAGAAGAAGCTGCTGGAGAAGCAGAAAGAAGGCAAGAAACGCATGAAGCAGGTCGGCCGCGTGGAGATTCCGCAGGAGGCCTTCCTGGCTGTCCTGCAGATGGACAAGTAGCAGGGATTCGTCATTCGGGATTGGCAACGGCTCGTCGCCTTCCTGCTGTTGCGAATCCCCAATCTCCAATCCCGAATTCCGTTCCGAAGGAACATCAATGAAATGGTTTGAAATCATCCTGGTTGTCCTGACGCTGGGCAGCGGCTTCATCTGGCTGCTGGACAAGCTGTTTCTGGCCAAGCGCCGTGCGGCGCGTGCCGGCCTGCTGGACAGCGAGCCGGCGATCATCGATTACTCGCGCGCCTTCTTCCCGGTGCTGGCAGTGGTGCTGATCCTGCGCAGCTTCGTGGCCGAGCCGTACAAGATTCCGTCCAGTTCGATGATGCCCAACCTGCTGATCGGCGATTTCATCCTGGTCAACAAGTTCGCCTACGGTTTCCGCCTGCCGATCACCAATACCAAGTTCATTCCCACCGGCGAGCCCAAGCGCGGCGACGTGGTGGTGTTCAAGCCGCCGCACGCGCCGGACCAGAACTGGATCAAGCGCGTGGTGGGCCTGCCGGGCGACAAGATCGGCTTCCACGGCGATACGCTGTACATCAACGACAAGCCGATGCATTACACGGTCAAGGGCGAGTACATCGGCAAGGGCAAGGGCGCCGAGATGACCGGCACCACGCTGCTGGTCGAGGACCTGCCGGGCCGCACGCATACCGTGCTGGAATGGCTGGACCGCAACATGCCGGCCGGGCAGGGCGACTGGACCGTGCCGGCGGACAGCTATTTCGTGATGGGGGATAATCGCGACAACAGCGAGGACAGCCGGTTCTGGACCCAAACGCACTTTCTGCCGGAAGCCAATCTGCGCGGCAAGGCGTTCCTGATCTGGCTCAATTGCGAAGGATGGTTCTGCAAGGGGAGTTTCGATCCATCGCGGATCGGGACTGGAATCCAGTAAATGCACGCACGGCGTGCCAGGGGAAGCACAATGAAGCGCAAGCAAAGCGGTATGACGTTGACGTCGTTCGTGGTGGTGCTGGCGGTGGTGGGGTTCGGTCTGTACATCGGGATGAAGCTGTTCCCGATGTATCAGGAGTATTACGCAGTGCGTACGTCGATGAAGGGCCTGGCCAATGAGGCTGGCAGTGCCGACATGGATCCGTCCAAGTTGCAGGAAATGTTCTTCAAGCGGCTCGATATCAATGCATCCGAAAGCGTGAAGCGTGAGAACGTCAAGTTCGAGCGGATCGAAGGCGGCTGGCGCATGAAGGTCAATTACGAAGTCCGCCGTGAGCTGGTTGGCAATCTGGATGTGGTCGGCAAGTTCGATACGGCACAGGATCTGACGAAGCGCGGTGTCGAATAGAACCTTCCAGCGCGGTGATCCGATCGGGCACGCATTCGCCGATCCGGCTCTGCTCGCCCAGGCGCTGCGGCATCGCAGCGCCGGGACGCCGCACAACGAGCGACTGGAATTTCTCGGCGACGGCATCGTCAACCTGCTGATCGCCGAGGCCCTGTATCAACGCTGGCCCAAGGCCGATGAAGGCGCATTGACCCGTGCACGTGCCGAGCTCGTACGCGAAGGTGCGTTGGCAGTCATCGGGCGTACGCTCAATCTGGGCGAACGTCTCACGCTTGGCCCGGGCGAGCTGAAGTCCGGTGGTCACCGGCGCGATTCGATCCTGGCCGATGCAGTCGAGGCGATCGTCGCGGCCATCTATCTGGACTGCGGTTTCGAGCGTTGCCGTGCAGTGGTGCTGCCGTGGTTCGAAGCGTCGCTGGCGGCATTGCCGGTGGGCAAGGCAGAAAAGGATCCCAAGACCCGGCTGCAGGAATGGCTGCAAGCGCGGCAACTGCCGCTGCCCACTTACGCGCTGATCAGCGAGAGCGGCGACGAGCATGCCAAGCAGTTCCACGTCGCCTGCATTCTGGAGCAGCCCGTTGCCCGCGCCGAGGGCCAGGGCACCTCGCGTCGCCTCGCAGAGCAACAGGCGGCGACTCTTGTCATCGCACAACTGGATTCAAACACGTGAGCGAAATCACTTCCCCTCACCGCAGCGGTAGCGTTGCGGTGATCGGCCGGCCCAATGTCGGCAAGTCCACCCTGACCAACGCCCTGGTCGGCGCGAAGGTCAGCATCGTCTCCAACCGGCCGCAGACCACGCGCCATCGGTTGCTGGGCATCGCCACCTTCCCGGAAGGACAGCTGGTGCTGGTAGATACTCCGGGCTTGCACCGCGAGCAGAAGCGCGCGATGAACCGGGTGATGAATCGCGCTGCGCGCGGCTCGCTCGAGGGGGTGGACGCGGCGGTCCTGGTGATCGAAGCCGGCCGCTGGGACGAGGAAGACACGCTGGCGTTCCGCGTGCTCAGCGACGCCGGCGTGCCGGTGGTGCTGGTGGTGAACAAGGTCGACCGGCTCAAGGACAAGACCGCGCTGTTCCCGTTCCTGGCCCAGGTCAGCGAGGGGCGCACCTTCGCCGCCGTGCATCCGGTGTCCGCGCTCAAGCGCAAGGGCCTGGACGCGTTGGTCGGCGACCTGCTCAAGCTGGTGCCCGAAGCCGAGGCGATGTTCGGCGAAGACGAGATCACCGACCGCAGCCAGCGCTTTTTGGCCGGCGAACTGGTGCGGGAGCAGCTGATGCGTCAGCTCGGCGAAGAGCTGCCGTATGCCACCACCGTTGAGATCGAGCGTTTCGCCGAAGATGGCGCGCTGCTGCGCATCGGTGCGGTGATCTGGGTCGAGCGCGAAGGCCAGAAGGCGATCGTGATCGGCAAGGGCGGCACCCGGTTGAAAGAAATTGGCGGCAAGGCGCGCCTGCAGATGGAGCGCCTGTTCGGTGCCAAGGTGTTCCTGGAAACCTGGGTGCGCGTGCGCGAAGGCTGGTCGGACGACGAGGCTGCGCTGAAGGCGTTCGGGTACGAATGAGGCCGGGAAGGCCGGGACCCGGGACCCGGGACCGGGGGCCCGGGAAACGCTGGGTCAGGCAGTTGGCCGGCATGCTGCCGAGGAGAGGTTGTTTCGTTTGTTTCAGGTTCGGGTGCTGCGCTGACGGCATTGGCTCGGCGCCCAATCGCCGCGTCGCGCGGCACGGCGACGGCCGATCCGGCGCTTTTCCAGGGTCCTCGGTCGCGGGTCCCCAATCCCGGCTTTTCCTCCCATGCTGATCGAGCACGAGCGCGGGTTCGTGCTGCATGTAAGGGCCTGGCGCGAGACCAGCCTGCTGGTGGAAGTGCTGACCGAGCAACACGGGCGGGTGGGGCTGCTGGCGCGCGGTGTGCAGGGGCCGCGCAAGCAGGCGCTTCGCGCGGCTTTGCAGCCCTTGCAGCTGATCCAGTTCAGCGCCGTGCAGCGCGGCGAGCTGGCCCAGCTGCGCCAGGCCGAAGCCCTGGATACCGCGCCGCGGCTGGCCGGCGACACCATGCTGGCCGGTTTCTATATCAGCGAATTGTTGCTGCGCCTGGCGCCGCGTAACGATCCAGTGCCCGAACTCTATGCCTGTTATGCGCAGGTACGTAGCCACCTGGCGTCCGATCTGCCGTTGGCGTGGGGCCTGCGCCGGTTCGAGCGCGACGTGCTGGAGGGGCTGGGCTTCGCGTTCGATCTACAGCATGACAGCGACGGGCAGCCGATCGACCCGGCAGCGCGGTATCGGCTGGATCCGCAGGACGGCGCCTTGCGCGTGTTGAGCGAACGGCTAGCTCAGGATCGCCGCGAAACCGTCACTGGTGCGGCGCTGCTGGCGCTGGGCCAAGACGTCATGCCGGACGCGGACGACATGCCCGGCCTGCGGCGCAGCATGCGCGGCGTGCTGCTGCATCATCTGGGCGGGCGTGGCCTGAAATCCTGGGAAATGCTCGAGGATCTCGCGCGCCGTCGTTGATGGCGCGAAGCGCTGGACGCGCATGCGCGATTGCGCTGGACATAAGTCCAGCTGCGGCCGGCGTACCATGACCGAGCAGCGAATTGAGCGAAGCGGGTGCTCGGAACCGACCGGCAGCACCTTGCCGGTCGGTTCCGAAAGCCCTTCGGCATGCACCCGACAACGACCGCCACTCACGTTCTCCAACGTGGACCGGGCGAGCAGCAAATGCATGCGCCCTGCGTCGAGCCTGGAGCTCGTCCAGGCCGTCAAGCGCCTGCAAGTGGAGCCGGTGCTATCTGCAATACGCAGCTCGATCAGCAAAACGGCGATGCATCGACCATGGCGGCGAGCCGGAAGCGCACCGACGCCGGCGTCTCGCGCATCTCGTCAGGCGAGGCGCTGCGATGGGTTCGCTCAATGCAGCAACGCAGCCACCGCCGCATGGAATTGGGTGCGCGCGGTGCGCGAGTGCGGGTCGCCGCGCAGCAGGCGCACTGCGCCGGCAAGCCGTGAGGCGCCGACAAAACCGCAGCTGGCTTGCAAGCGATGAAGATGGCTGCGTAAAGCCTGCTCGTCGCTGATCTGCAAGGCCGAATCCACCGCATCCCGTGTGCCCGGTAGCTCGGCCAGGAACAGTTCGCGCAGGGCATTGAGATGATGCTGCTGGCCATTGAGCGCACTCAGCGCAGCGGTCTCGTCCCAGTCGCTGGCGGCGATGTCCAGCACGCCTACCGGGGCCACGCTGTAGCGACCACGTGCCAGGCCGCGCCGCACCGCCTGCAGCAGGCGCTCGGAGGTCAGCGGTTTGACCAGCATTTCCAGAAACCCGTCGGACTGCAAGCTGTTCTGCATCGACATGGTCGCGTCGGCGGTATGCGCCAGTGCCGGCACGTCCGGGTGCAGCAGGCGCAATGCACGCAGCAGACCACTACCGGTGCCATCGGGGAGGTTGACGTCGATCAGCCAGAGGTCGTGGCGACGTTCGCGCGCGCGGTCGAGTGCGGAAGAAAGGGAATCGGCACAGTCGACCGTGGCAGGGAGACTTTCGAGGACAGCCTGTAAGAACCCGCGGCTGATCGGGTCGTCTTCCACCAGCAGTAGGCGTGGGTGGGGTTCCTGGCGTGTGGCCATGTTCATGCTGCCTCCTTGTCAGCGATGCCGCGTCCTGATTTTGTCGCGCGCAGCGGGAGTTTGCCTGTGTTTGTGGGGCGCGACAATTGTTGCGCTGACCGGCGCGGCCTCCGTCGATCGCATCTGCGACAATACGCACCCTTTTTGCCCGCAGCTTGTCGCCACGTGGCCAGAACCAGAAACCGTCTCGACCGAACCCCCTTCCAGACCGCGGTCACCGACCTGAGCCATGACGGCCGCGGGGTCGCCCGCCGCGATGGCGAGGGCGGCAAGGTCACCTTTATCAGCGGCGCCTTGCCGGGCGAGTTGGTGCGCGCCGAACCCACCGCCCGTAGCCGGCATTTCGATGAGGCCAAGACCGTGGGGGTGCTGGAGGCATCGCCGCAGCGGGTCACCCCGCGCTGCCCGCACTTTGGCGTCTGCGCAGGCTGTGTGTTGCAGCATCTGGAGGAATCGCAGCAGATCGTGGCCAAACAGCGCGTACTCATGGACAACCTGGAACGTATCGGTCATGTCACTCCGCAAGCCGTGCTGCCTGCGCTGACCGGCGACAACTGGGGGTATCGGCGCAAGGGCAGGTTCTCGGTGCGTCGTGTCGAGAAGAAGGACAAGACCTTGGTCGGCTTTCGTGAGCTCGACCCGCGGTTCGTGGCCGATCTGTCCGTTTGCTACACGGTGATTCCGCAGATCGGCGAGAAGATCCCCTTGCTTGCCGCGCTGATCGAAGGCATGGATGGCAAGCGCGACATTCCGCAGATCGAATTCATCGCTGGCGACGATGCGGTGGCCTTGACCATTCGGCATATGCAGCCGCTCAGCGAGCGCGACCGCCAGAGCTGGATCACATTTGCCCAGGAGCACGGCTTTACGATTTTTCTGCAGCCCGGCGGGGTGGACAGCGTGCATCCGCTGTGGCCGCAGGAAGTGCCGCTATCGTTCCGCTTGCCGCAGTGGGATGTGGAACTGGCGTTCCGGCCGCTGGACTTTATTCAGGTCAACGCGTCGCTCAATCAGAAGATGATCGCGCATGCAGTCGCGCTGCTGGATGCCAAGCCCGACGACCGCGTGCTGGACCTGTTCTGCGGCCTGGGCAACTTCACCCTGCCGTTGGCGCGCGTGGTGCGCGAAGTGGTAGGTGTGGAAGGCGACGCCGGACTCGTGGCACGGGCGAAGGAAAACGCCCAGCGCAATGGCCTGGACAATGCGCAGTTCTACGCCGCCGACCTGACCCAGGATCAGCGCAGCGCACCCTGGATGCGCCAGGGCTTCGACAAGCTGCTGCTGGACCCGCCGCGCTCGGGCGCCCTGGAAGTGCTGCAGCAGTTGCCGTTGAAGACGTTCCAGCGCATCGTCTATGTGAGCTGTCATCTTGGCTCGCTGGCGCGCGACGCCGGTTATCTGGTCAACGAGCAGGGCTTCACGCTGGTCTCGGCTGGCGCGATGGACATGTTCCCGCACACCGCGCACGTGGAAAGCATTGCGGTGTTTGAGAGGCGGTGATTCGGGATTGGGCATTGGGGATTGGCAAAAGCGAACACCTTCGCTCTGCGTCGCAACTGTCGTTTCGCGCATGTCGCTCGCTGTTGAGTCCGGATCCGACTGCAATCCGTGGATCGATAAGATTTGAGGTGACTGGCACTGCTCCTGCTTCAACGAATCCCCACTCCCGAATCCCATGCCTCTAGAAATCGAACGCAAATTCCTGGTCACCGGCGATGGCTGGCGCGATGCCGCGCATGCGGTGATTCCGATGGCGCAGGGCTATATCAACGACCAGGCGGCGCTGCGCAGTGGCATGCAGCATGCCTCGGTACGGGTGCGCATTCAGGGCGAAAGCGCATTTCTCAATCTGAAATCGCGCGAAGTGGGGCATACGCGGCAGGAGTTCGAATATCCGATTCCACTTGCCGATGCACGCGCATTGCTGGCGCTGTGCGTGGGCGGCCTGATCGACAAACGCCGGCATCTGGTCGCCTATCAGGGCCATGTGTGGGAAGTGGACGAATTCCTCGGCGACAACGCCGGCCTGATCGTGGCCGAGATCGAACTCGAACGCCCCGACGAAGCATTCGCCACGCCGGAATGGGTCGGGACCGAAGTCACCGACGACGTGCGCTACTACAACCTGGCCCTGGCCTCGCATCCGTTCAAGCAGTGGAACGGGGATCTGTGATTCGGGATTGGGACTCGCAAAGGCGGGCACGCGGCTCGGCGCCTTGGAGGCCTGAGGTGCAATTGGTGATTCGTAAGAACAGATGATGCGCGGCACCAGGGTGCTTTGCAGCGCTTCATCATCGCTCCCCAATTTCAGCAGTGGCAAACGTTTGCGAGTGCAGAATCCCGTCTATGCTCTGCCAATCCCAAATCACCACGAACGAACCCCAGCTCATGCGCATCGACATCTGGTCCGACGTAGTGTGTCCCTGGTGCTGGATCGGCAAACGCCGTTTCCAGGCCGCCCTCGCAGCGCTTGGTGCGCAGGCGCCGGCCTTGGATATTCACTACCACGCGTTCCAGCTTGATCCGGATGCCGGTCTGGAGCCGACGCCATTGCGCGAGGCGCTGGCGCTGAAGTTCGGCGGTACGGCACGGGTCGAGCAGATCCTGGCGCAGACCCAGGCCACCGCGCAGGCGGAGGGCTTGCCGCTGGATTTTGGCCGTGGGCAGGTGCAGGTGAGCACGCTGCGTGCGCATCGTTTGATCTGGCTGGCCAGCCACGAGGGCGATGTGGATGCGGTCATGGAAGCGCTGTTCCATGCGCATTTTGCCGAAGGCCGTAACGTCGGCGCGACCGACACGCTGGTGCGTGCCGGTGAGGCCGGCGGCCTTGCGGCGGCGCGTGTGCAGGCGATGCTGGAATCGGACGAAGGCGCCGTCGAGGTACAAGCGCAGCTAGCGCAGGCCGACGCGTTGGGCATCCGCGCAGTGCCCAGTTTCGTGATCGACGGCCGTGCACTGATCCAGGGCGCGCAGCCGCCGGAAAGTTTTGCGCAGGCGCTGCTGCAGTTGGCAGCCGAATCGACGCCAGTCGGCGGCCCTGATGCCTGCGGACCCGACGGCTGCGCGGTGTGACACGCATGCCTGCCGCATGCACCGGCACCTGCGCGATGGCATGACACCGCCCGACCGCGTGCAGACGATCGCCGTGATTGGCGCCGGGCTGGCCGGGCTGGTCTGCGCGCAGCAGCTGCAGGCGGGCGGCCATGCGGTGACGGTGTTCGATCAGGCCCAGACCCCGGGTGGCCGCACGCGCCACTACAGCGCCGAGCAGTGGCAATGCGATCACGGAGCGCAGTATTTCACCGCGCGCGATCCTGCATTTGCAGCGGTCGTGGATGCCTGGATCGATGCCGGTATTGCCGCGCCCTGGCAGGCACGTATCGCAAGCTGGGACGGTACGCGGTTGCGCCGACCACAGAGCGCGCTGACGCGTTATGTAGGTGTTCCCGAGATGACCGCGCCGGCGCGTACGCTGGCCGCGCAGTTGGATGTGCGTCTGTGTGCCGAGGTGCACGCGCTGCGGCGCAGCCGGCAGGGGTGGCGCGTAGCGGTGTCGCAAGACGCTGCAGAGCCTCTGTTCGATACGGTGCTGCTGGCCGTCCCGGCACCGAGGGCGGCTGCGTTGCTCGCGCAGGCCGCGCCTGCGTTGCGGACGATTGCCGAGCAGGTGCGCATGCAGCCTGCATGGGCGGTGATGGCGCGCTTCGATGTGCCAATCGATCCAGGTTACGACGCGCTGTTCGTCAATGCCGGCGCATTACGCTGGGTGGCGCGCAACTCCAGCAAGCCCGCGCGTACGGGTGCGGAGACCTGGCTGCTGCATGCAACGGCCGAGTGGAGCCAGGCGCATTGCGATGCCATGCCTGGGCACGTCATCGCCAGCCTCGTGCCGGAGCTGGCGGCGCTCGGTTTGCCGATACCGCGGTCCTGCGATGCTTTTTTCTGGAAAGTCGCCAGCAGCGACCCCGCATTGCAGATCGGCTGCGTCTGGGACGCGCAGCTTGGCGTGGGCATGTGTGGCGACTGGTTGGCAGGCGGCAAGGTGGAGGGGGCATGGCAGAGTGGAATGGCGCTGGCCCGGCATGTGTCTGCCGGCGACGCGCCGCACAGCGCTTGCGACTGACGCTGTGCCAAGCAGCGCAGAACTAAAGGGTGATGCGGTGCTTGGCCATACCGCGGTCATGGCAGTCGTTCGTGCATGCATCCCCGGTGACGCGAATATTTTTTTCGGGTCGAAGGCGTGCCCGTGCGCCGCATCGGCCCGGACGCGCCCCTGCATCCGGCATGATCGGGCGTCACTCTGATGCATGATTCCAGCGCACTTATCGCGCAAACCAATCCACAAACGCCGGCCCATACGCTGCGCTTGATCCTGGGCGACCAGCTCAATCCGCAGCACAGCTGGTTCGCCACGCGCGATGCGGGGGTGGTCTATGTGTTGATGGAAGTGCGGCAGGAAACCGACTACGTACTGCATCACGCGCAGAAGGTCCTGGCGATCTTCGCGGCCATGCGCGCGTTCGCCGCAGGCTTGCGGCGTGCAGGGCATCGGGTGCGCTATGTGACGATCGACAACGCCAGCAACCGGCAGTCGATCCCGCGCAACCTCGAGGCATTGATGGCGCATTACCGCGCCGACCATCTGGAGTACCAGTCCCCGGACGAATGGCGGCTGGACGAAGCACTACAGCACTGGAGCACCGCGCAACCCTTTGCCACGCGCATGGTCGACAGCGAACATTTCCTGACCGCGCGCAACGAAGTCGCCGCCTGTTTTCGCACTGGCAGCCCATGGCGCATGGAAGTGTTTTATCGGCGTATGCGGCGCCAGCATCGCATCCTGCTCGATGCAGCAGGCGAGCCGGAAGGTGGGCGCTGGAACTTCGACCACGACAACCGTGCGCCGTGGCCGGGCCACCCGCCTGCCCCCCAGGATTGGCGCACGACCCACGATCACAGCGCGCTGTGGCACACGATCCAAGCCGCCGGCGTGCGCAGCTTTGGCGCACCGAACGCGCAAGCCCTGCCATGGCCGCTGGATCGCGACGAAGCCTTGCAGCATCTGGACGCTTTCATCGCGCATGCATTGTCCAATTTCGGCCGCTTTGAAGATGCCATGAGCACGCGTAGCCCGCGCCTGTTCCATTCGTTGCTCTCGTTCGCGCTCAACGTCAAGATGCTGCAACCGCACGAGGTGATTGCGCGCGCCGAAGCGGCATGGCGGCAAGGGCATGCGCCGTTGGCGGCGGTGGAAGGCTTCATCCGGCAGATTCTGGGCTGGCGCGAGTACGTGCGCGGTGTGTACTGGTCGCAGATGCCCGGCTACGCGGAATCGAATCGTCTCGACCAGCATGCGCCGCTGCCGCACTGGTTCTGGGACGGGCAGATCGGCATGCGCTGCCTGGCCGATGCGGTCGGCAATTCTTTGGCCAACGCGCATGCGCATCACATCCAGCGGCTGATGGTGATCGGCAATTTTGCGCTGCTGGCGGGGCTGGATCCGCAGGCCCTGCATCGCTGGTATCTAGGCGTTTACATCGACGCCTTCGAGTGGGTGGAGCTGCCCAATACGGTGGGCATGAGCCAGTTCGCCGATGGCGGCCTGCTCGGCAGCAAGCCGTATATCAGCGGCGCGGCCTACATCGATCGCATGAGCGATTACTGCGGTGGTTGCCGGTATCAACGCAAGTTGCGGGTCGGCCCGAACGCCTGCCCGTACAACGCGCTGTATTGGGATTTCCTGCAGCGCCAGCGCCCGCTGTTGGCCGCCAACGAACGCCTGGCGCTGCCGTACCGCCAGCTCGACGGGATGGCCCCCGAAGTCTTGGCACAAGTACAGGCCCAGGCCGCGCATTGGCGCGCCCACCTCGAGGGGCTGTGAGCCTACCCGCAGCGCCCGCAGGGGCGCGCAGCTGAATGCGCGATCTGACTCTGCCACGCGCATCTGCGACAATGCCGCGCTGCGCCACCATGGCGCCTGGCCCGGGAGTCCCCCAACATGCTTCTGATCGGCGTTGCCGGTACCGAACTCAGCGCACAGGAACGCGATTGGCTGCAGCACGATGCGGTTGCCGGCGTGGTGCTGTTCAAGCGCAACTTCGCTTCGCGCACCCAGGTGGCCGAGCTGTCGGCCGCCATTCGCGCCGCCGCGCCGCGCCCGGTGCTGATCTGCGTGGACCAGGAAGGCGGGCGCGTGCAGCGGTTTCGCGAAGGATTCAGCGCGCTGGCGCCGTTGCAAAGCTTCGGTGCGCAGTACGCGCAGGACCCGGAGGCAGCACTGGCCGCCGCGCGCGCGCATGCGCAGTTGATGGCCAGCGAGGTCCGCGCCAGCGGCGTGGACCTGAGCTTTGCGCCGGTGGTGGACCTGGGCCGCGGCAACCGCGCCATCGGCGATCGCGCCTTCAGCGACGACCCGCAGATCGTGGCCACCTTCACGCGTGCCTATGTGCAGGCGCTGCACGGCGCCGGCATGGCCGCCACGCTCAAGCATTTCCCCGGCCACGGCACCGTGCTGGAAGATACCCACGTCGATCACGCCAGCGACCCACGGCCGCTGGAGGTGCTGCAGGCCGAAGACCTGGTGCCGTTCGTGGCGGGAATCGAGGCCGGCGCCGACGCCGTGATGATGGCGCACGTGGTCTACCCGCAGGTCGCGCCGGAGCCGGCCGGCTATTCGCAGCGCTGGATCGAGCAGATCCTGCGCGGCCAGATGGGCTTCCGCGGGGTGGTCTTTTCCGACGACATCGGCATGGCCGCCTCCTTCAGTGCCGGCGGCGTGGCGGGCCGGGTGCATGCGCATCTGGATGCCGGCTGCGACGTGGTGCTGGTGTGCCACCCGGAGCTGGTCTCCGAATCGCTGCAGGCCGTGCAGGGCCGCAGCCTCAATACCGCTGCATTGATCGGCCTGATCGGCCGTGGCGCACTGGGCTGGGATGGCCTGCTCGCCGGCACCGACGCCTCATTCACCACTCCTCCTTCTGCCCATTTCGGAACAACTGCCTGATGTCCACGCTCACCATTTCCCAGGCCCTGGCCCAAGCCGATCTGCTGGTCGACCGTCCCGCCATCGATGCCGCCGTTGCCACCATCGCCGATGCGATCGCACGCGACTACGCCGGCGAAGTGCCGGTGTACCTCACCATCATGCACGGTGCGCTGCCGTTTTCCGGCCAGCTGGCGCTGGAGCTGGGCGCACGCGGGCAGGACCTGCAATTCGATTACCTGCATGCCACCCGGTACCGCGGCGAAACCACCGGCGGCGAACTGGTGTGGAAGCACCGTCCGGCCACCGCATTGTTCGGTCGCCGCGTGATCCTGGTCGACGACATTCTCGACGAGGGCTACACGCTGCAGGGCGTGCGCCAGTGGTGCCTGGAGCAGGGCGCCACCGACGTGCGCGTGGCGGTGTTGACCGTCAAGCGGCACGACCGTTGCGTGCCGGGCGTGAGCGCCGATTACGTGGGCGTGGAAGTGCCCGACCGTTACGTGTTCGGCTTCGGCATGGACGTCAACGAGCAGCTGCGCGGTATTCCTGCCATCTATGCGATGAAGCCGTAACGCTGCAAATCCATGCCCGCATCGTTGCGGGCAGCTCGGCGCGCACGCGTGCGCTCCCCATCATGTCTTTCGCTGCAGAGGTCGGTTGTGTCCGCAAATTCCATCGCATTGGCCGTCATCGGCGGCACGGGTGTCTACAAGCTCGCGCAGCTGGACGATGTGCAATCGCACGAAGTCCAAACGCCCTACGGCGCGCCGTCCGGGCCGATTCGCGTCGGTATGCTGCTCGGCCATCGCGTGGCCTTCCTGGCGCGCCATGGCGAAGGCCATTCGCTGCCGCCGCACAAGGTCAATTATCGCGCAAACATCGCTGCACTGCAGCAAATCGGCGCCTCGCGGGTGCTGGCGCTCAACACCGTGGGTGGGATCACCGAACAGTTTGGCCCGCGCGTGTTGGCGTGCCCGGATCAGTTGATCGACTACACCTGGGGCCGCGTGTCCACGTTCTGCGAAGAGCCTGGAAGCGAGGTGCAGCACGTGGATTTCGGCCACCCGTATTCGCCGATGTTTCGCAGCAAGGTCATTGCGGCAGCCAAAGTGACCGGCGTCACGCTGGTGGCGGGCGGCTGCTACGGTGCAACGCAAGGACCGCGACTGGAAACGGTTGCAGAGATCGCACGCATGCGTCGCGACGGCTGCGATCTGGTGGGCATGACCGGCATGCCCGAAGCTGGGCTGGCACGCGAAAAAGGCTTGGAATATGCGTGTTTGGCGATCGTGGCCAACTGGGCGGCCGGTTGCGGCGACGCGCAGGAAATCACCATGGCCGAGGTGTTGGCCAACGTCGATGCGGCTTCGTCCGGGCTGCCCGAGCTGATTGGCGAACTTGCACGCGGGTGATTGTCATCGGGGCATAAGCTTTGCATACTCGGCGCGTACGCACCGCCGTACACCACCCATTAATTATTGCAAAGGTCTCGCATCACCATGCCGAACGGTACCGTCAAGTGGTTCAACGACGCCAAGGGATTTGGCTTCATCTCACCGGAGGACGGCAGCGCCGATGTCTTCGCGCACTTCTCCGCGATCAATTCCAAGGGCTTCCGCAGCCTGCAGGAAGGCCAGCGCGTCAGTTATGACGTGACCCAGGGCCCCAAGGGTGCCCAGGCTTCGAACATCACGCCGGTCGAGTAATCTGACTCGATTGTGCGGTTGAAAAACCCCGCCACGGCGGGGTTTTTTTTGCGCCGATTGTGCGCGGGCAGCGATCGCCAGACAGGGCAGGGACGATGCAACGAGCATTACGTATTGCGGTAGTGGGCTACGGAACGGCGGGGCAGGCATTGGCCGTGCTGCTCGGCGCCGACGGGCATCAGCTGGAGGTCTTCGAGCGCGCAGCTGCACCCGGGCCGGTGGGCGCCGGTTTTCTGCTGCAACCCAGCGGGTTGCAGGTGCTCTGGAACATGGGCTTGCTGCCGCAGGCGCTTGCGCATGGAGCGCCGGTGCGCCGCCTGTATGGCGACACGCCGTGCGGGCGCGCGGTGATGGACATGCAGTACCGCGATCTGGATCCGCGCCTGATGGGTGTGGGCATGCAGCGCGGCGCCTTGTTTACGCTGCTGCGCGAGGCCTGGCCGCAGCACGCGCAACTGCATGTGGACACGCAGATCACCGCGATCGACCACGCGGGCGTGCGCGTGCAGGATCAACGCGGGCAGTGGCATGGCCCCTTCGATCTGATCATCGCCGCCGATGGCTCGGCTTCCACGTTGCGTGCGCAGGCACAGGGAACGCAGCTGGATCGGGTATATCCATGGGGGGCGCTCTGGTGCCTGCTGCCACGCGAAGACTGGCCGTTCGTGGACGAATTGCGCCAGCGCTATATCGGCGCACGCAAGATGATCGGCCTGTTGCCGGTGGGCACGCGCCCGGGCGACGACACGCCGCGGCTGAGCTTTTTCTGGAGCCTGCCGTGCAGCGATTTCGTTGCGTGGGAACAGCGCGGCATTGCCGCCTGGCGCGACGAGGTGGCACAGATGTGGCCGGAAGCACACGCGCGGCTTGCCACGGTGCAGGTGCATGGTGCACTGGCGCGCGCGAGCTATCGCGATGCTGTGGTGTCGCGCTGGCATCGCGGCCGCTTCGTGCTTGCCGGCGATGCCGCGCATGCGATGAGCCCGCAGTTGGGGCAGGGCGTGAACATGGCGCTGCTGGACGCATTGGCGATGCGCGATGCGTTGCGCGCCGGCGCCGATCTGGACGATGCCTTGCAGCGCTACCAGCGCGAACGCCAGGCGCACGTGGCGATCTATCACCGCTGGAGCCGCTGGCTGACGCCGCTGTTCCAGTCCGAACGCGATCTGTGGGCACATGGCCGCGATCTGCTGCTACGCCCGATGGGACGCGTGCCGGGTGGACGCGGGCACATGTTGCGTGTGCTCAGCGGCACCCAGCACGGTTGGTTCGGCAAGCTGGCGCTGGCGCCTGAATTTGTCGAGACCTTGGCGCAGCCAGTCGCGCGGCTGGCCGACGTTAACGCCGAAGCACTTGCACGGCCATAGCATCGACCGGTGCGTGCGTGGCAGGGCTAACGCACCGGCAGTGCCAACGCATCGCCTTCCACGCAGGCAACCAGGCGCTCGCCTTCGGTCAACGTCGGCACGATGCCTGCGGTGAACTGCGAGAACGCCGGCAGGATGGTGACGCGCTCGCGCAACCAGAACGCCGGCCAGCGCCGCGACAGCCCTGGCAGCTTGGCCAGGGGATGCAGGTGCCCGCATAGCACGTGGCCGGTGGGATGCGGCAATGGGTCATGGCGCAGCACGAACGGTCCATCTTCGACCTGTTCGCCGGCCGCTTCGATGTGCAACTCCGCACCGGCCAGGGCGCGGTCGTGATTGCCGCGGATGGCGATCACGCGCAACGCGCAATGCCGTTCGCGCCATGCGCTCCAGCGTCGGTGCCAGGCGGCACGCGGCGCGGGCCCGTGCAACAGGTCGCCCAAAATCCACAGCGTCCGGACATCGCGTTGATCCAGCAACGCATCCAGCCGCTCCAGATCGTGCGCGGTGCCGCCGGCCGGCAAGCCGATGCCGGCACGTCGGAAGACATCGGCCTTGCCCAGGTGCAGGTCGGCGATCAACAGCGCACGGTGTGCCGGGCGATACAACGCACGCTCGCCGAGCAATTCCACGGTTTCGCCGGCCAGCTGCAGCTGCACGCTATCGCCCATGCTTGCGTTCCAGTTGTTCGGCAGCACGCAAGACGCGCGCCTTCCAGTCCTCGGTACTCAGCTGCCCACGCACGCGTTCGGCCCACAGCGGAAACGATAACGGCGTGAGGCTGCGTGGCTTGCGCAGGCGCAACTCGCGACGCGCGCAGTCTTCCAGCGCATGCGCAAGCCGCGCCAGTTCGAGCTGGCCTTCGAACACCTCGCGCTCGGCCTGGGCGAGCAGCAGGTGATCGGGGTCGAAGCGTTGCAACACGTCGTACAACAAACCGCTGGACGCCTGCAGCTGGCGCAGGCTGCGCGGCGCACGGCCAGGCAACGACGGCGACAACAAGCCCGCCACGCGCGCGATTTCGCGGAACTGCCGGCGGGCCAGCTCGCCGAGGTTGAGGCTGTCGCGCAGATCGTCGAACAGTCCCGCCGGCGAGAGCAGGGCCTGCAGCACATCGGCATCGATGTCGACATCCTGCGCTGGCGACAGCACAAAGCCGTAGTCGTTGGCAGCGAAGCTGAAGGTATTGCGCTGGCGTCGGCCCCAACGTGCCGCCAGCAACGCGGCCAGGCCTTCGTTGACCTGCCGGCCGGCAAATGGGTAGACGAAGACGTGGCGGCCGTCGCGCGCCTTGACGCTTTCCACCAATAGATGGTCCGGCCCGGGCAGCGAAGAGAGCGACGCCTGCAGGTGCAGCAACGGCGCCAGTGCCTGCATCTCCGGCGCATCGCCGGGCTCGGCGAACACCGCTTCCACCTCGCGTCCCAGCGCAGATGACAACGGCATGCGCCCGCCCATCCACTTCGGGACCACGCCGCTGCCACCCTTGGCCACGCGCACATAGGCAGTCATGTCTTCCAGGCGTACCAGTTCCAGCAGGCGGCCGGCGAACTGGAAGCGGTCGCCGCGGCGCAGGCGGCCGATGAATTGTTCTTCCACCGCGCCTAGCCGTCCGCCGCGCAGAAACTGCACGCGCACGCTGCCGTCGCTGGTGATCGTGCCGATGGACAGCCGATGCCGCAGCGCGACGCGCCGGTCGATCACGCGGTACAGACCCTCCTCGTCGCGCACCACTTTGTGAAAGTCCGGGTAGTGCGCCAGCGCGCTGCCGCCTTGCACGATGAAATCCAGCACCGCGTTCCAGGTGGTCCTTTCCAGTGCGGCGAAGGCATCGGTACCGCGCACTTCCTCGAACAACGCGTCGGCGTGGAAGCCGCCGCCGAGGGCGAGGGTGACGCAGTGCTGCGCCAGTACGTCCAGCGATAACCGTGGCGGTGGGCGCGCTTCGATATGGCCGTGCACCAGCGCGCGACGGGCCGCGGCATATTCGACCAGCTCCAGTGCATGCGAGGGGACGCACACCACGTGGCCCGACTCGCCGGGACGATGGCGTGCGCGGCCGGCGCGTTGCAGCAGGCGCGCGATGCCTTTCGGGCTGCCGACCTGCAGCACCTGATCCACCGCCGGGAAGTCCACGCCCAGATCCAGGCTGGAGGTGGCGACCACGCAGCGCAGGCTGCCGTCGGCCAGCCCGCGTTCGGCGGCGGTGCGTAGCGACGGATCCAGCGAGCCGTGGTGCAGCGCCAGCGTAGCCAGGTCTTCGGGCCACACCGCGCTCAAGGCCTGATGCCACAACTCGGCCTGCGCGCGCGTATTGGTAAACACCAGGCTGGTGCGCTGTTGCATGATCTTTTGCAGCACGCGCGCCAGTTGCGCCAGACCGAGGTGGCCTGCCCAGGGAAAGCGCTCGCCGCTGTCCGGCAGCAAGGTCTCCAGCGTCATCGTGCGCGGTTTGACGCCGGAGACCAGCGCCGCCTCGGGGCGATGCGGCAACAGCACATCGCGTGCCTGCGACAAATTACCCAGCGTTGCCGACAGCCCCCAGATGCGCAGTTGCGGCGTCCAGCCGCGCAAGCGCGCAAGACACAGCTGCAGCAACACGCCGCGCTTGTTGCCCAGCAGTTCGTGCCATTCGTCGACGATCACGCAGCGCAATGCCGATAGCTGCGGTGCGGTATCCGGATACGACAAGAGCAAGGCCAGCGATTCGGGCGTGGTCACCAGTACATCGAGCTTGCCGCTGCGGGCCAGCCGCTTGTCGCGCGCGCTGGCATCGCCGGTGCGCAGGCCCACCTGCCAATCCAGCCCCAATGCATCCACCGGCTCGCGCAGCGCGCGTGCGGTGTCGGCGGCCAATGCGCGCAGCGGCGTGATCCACAGCACCTGCAGATTGCGTTGCGGCTGGCGACGCGCAGGCGAGGCGGGTTTGCCCGGTTTGCGCGGGGATGTGCGCCCACGTGCGGCCAACGCCTCCAGCAACGGCCCGCCGAATGCCGCCAGCGTCTTGCCGCTGCCGGTGGGCGTGTGCAGCAGGCCGGATTCGCCGTCGAGATAGCGCTTCCACACATCGCGTTGAAACGTCAGCGGCGCCCAGCCGCGCTGCGCGAACCAGGCACGCCACTGTTGCAGTGGCGTGCCGTACGTGTGCTGCGTGACGCTCACCGCGCCAGTGCCTGCAGGGTACTCAGGTGGTCGGCTTCGGCCATTGGCTTGTCGTGACGCCAGCGCAGGATGCGCGGGAAGCGCACTGCGATGCCGGACTTGTGCCGCGCGCTGCGGTTCACCGCTTCAAACCCCAGCTCGAACACATGCTGCGCGGTGACCGCACGCACCGGGCCGAAACGCTCGGTGGTGTTGGCACGGATCCAGCGATCCAGCTGCAGGATTTCCTTGTCGTCCAGGCCGGAATACGCCTTGGCGATCGGTACCAGTTGGCCCTCATGCCACAGCCCGAAGGTGTAGTCGGTATAGAGCGTGCTGCGTCGGCCGTGGCCGGCTTGCGCGTACAGCAGCACCGCATCGATGGTGAGTGGGTCGATCTTCCATTTCCACCAGTCGCCGCGACGGCGACCAGATTGATACACCGAGCCGGCGCGCTTGAGCATCAACCCTTCCACGCCGCGTTCGCGCGCTTCCACGCGCACCTGCGCTGCGGCCTGCCAATCGCTGACCTGCACCAGCGGCGAGGCAATGATGCGCGGGTCTGCAAGCGCGGAGAGTACACCTTCCAGCAGAGCGCGCCGCTCCTGCAGCGGGCGCTCGCGCAGGTCTTCGCCCGCCAGTTCCAGCAGGTCGTAGGCCACCACGCGTGCCGGTGCGGCGGCCAAGGTCTTGGGCCCGGGCTTGAGCCGCTGGATGCGCGTCTGCAAGGCGGTAAACGGCATCGGCAGGGGCTGTTCGGGTTGCCAGGCCAGCAGCTCGCCATCGATGACGGTGCCGTCTGGCAACTGCATCGCGGCGTGTTCGATTTCAGGGAAACGTCCATCCAGACGTTCTTCGCCGCGCGACCACAGTGCCGCTTCGCCAGCGCGGCGAATCAGCTGCAGGCGAATGCCGTCCCATTTCCATTCCAGCAGCCAGTCGTCGATGGCGCCTAACGTTTCGACCTCCGCTTCCAGCGGCGAAGCCAGGAAGAACGGGTAGGGCTGCTGGCGTTCGCCGGGCAGTTCTTCGCTGGTCAACAGGTCTGCAAGATAGGTCGGATGCGGCCGCCAACTGCCCAGCATGCGCTGGGCAATGCGCGCGATGTCCACGCCCGACAATTCGGCCAGCGCCTGCTGCACGAGCCGTTGCGACACGCCAACCCGCAGTGCGCCGGTCAGCAGCTTGTTGAACACCAGCCGCTCGTCGAAGGCCAGGCTGCGCCACGCCTGCACGATGCAGGCCTTGCGGATGTCCACGTCCTGGTTGGCGATCGGCAGCAGCCGCTGTTCGATCCACTCTGCCAGGGGCAGGTCGGCCGCCTCGGTGACCGGGTCGTCCAGCAGCAGGGCCAGCGTTTCGGCCAGATCGCCGACATGGTCGTAGCTGTCGGCGACCAGCCAGTCGGCAACGCCGGCGGTGTCGGTGATCCATTCACGCAGCTCGCCGCTGCTGGCAATGCGCATGCGCGCACTGGCCACCTTGCCACCGGCCATCAGATAGAGCGCCCATGCCGCATCCAGCGCGGGCGCCTCGCGGAAATACGCCACCAGTGCAGCGCGCTTGTCGAGCGTGCCGGTGCTGCGGTCCAGGGTGCGATACAACGCCGCGAAACGCCTCACAGCAGCGCCCGTGGCGCTGCGCGCCTGTCGGGAGCACGCAGTTCCAGTGCGCGTCGGGTAAACGCGGCAAGCACGCGTGGGCGCCGTAGCGGTCGCGGTGGACCGATGGTGGCCGCTGGTGCGCTGCGATGCACGCAAAACGCCAATGCATGACGGCGGAACGCGAGCGCACCGCTCAGGCGAATGCGCGGACGCGCGCGAACATAACGACGTGCGGGCAGCGGGTTCATTCCTCGGCTCCGAAATCGGTGCGGAAGGCTTCTGCTGCGACGCCGCGCTCCCGCAGGTGTTGGATCAATGCATCGGTATTGCCATGGGTGGCAATGACGCGCTGTGCGCCGGTTTCTTCGATGGTGCGCAGCAGGTCGGGCCAGTCGGCATGGTCGGAGACCACAAAGCCGCGGTCGTAATTGCGCCGACGGCGATTGCCGCGGATGCGCATCCAGCCCGAGGCAAAGCCCTGCTGTGCGCTGCGGAACCGGCGGATCCAGGCACTGCCGGCCGCCGATGGCGGTGCGATGACCAACTGCCCGGCATAGTCGGCGCCGCGCGCATGCTCGCTGACCGGCTGGGTGTCCAGCATCGGGATGCCTGCCTGGCGGTAGACCTCCACACCTACCGCGACGGCGCCATGCAGCAATGCCGGCTGCGTCTCCCACGCGCGCAATTCGGCCAATACGCGTTGCGCCTTGCCCAGCGCATAGCAATACAGGATGGCCGCTTCGCCGCGTTCGGCGCATTCGCGGCGCCAAGCGGAAATATCGGCCGCGACCTCGGAGGTGTCGGGCCAGCGATACACCGGCAGGCCGAACGTCGCCTCGGTAATGAAGGTGTCGCACGGCACCACTTCGAACGGCTTGCAGGTGGGGTCGGGCTGGCGCTTGTAGTCGCCGGAGGCCACCCAGACCTCGCCATCCACTTCGATGCGCACCTGCGCCGACCCCAGCACGTGTCCGGCCGGATGCAGCGACACGCGCGCACGACCCAGCTGAAACGTTTCACCATCCGCATGCGTGTGATAGACCTGTTCGCCCAGGCGCCATTGCAGGATGGACAGGCTCTCGCGCGTGCAGTGGTACTCGCCCATGCCGCTGCGGGCGTGGTCGCCGTGACCATGCGTGATCACCGCGCGCGGCACCGGCCGCCACGGGTCGATATGGAAGTCGCCTTGCGGGCAATACAGGCCCTCCGGCCCGAGCACCACCAGATCGCCGCGTGTGTGAGTTGTCTCATCGTTGCCGTTGCGCATGCGGCAACTCTGGCCAAGCCGGTGTGCAGATCCTGAGAATGGGAGCCGTGCGCCGGTGCGTTCGTGCAGCACGCGCTGACCGGCAGGTGCCACGACGTCGCGAGCCGCCGCCGGACGGGCGTGGACGGCGCGCAGAGGCCAGCGTGCAGAAGCCAAGGGTGCACGCATGGCACATGCCGGTCAGTTCACCGCCACGTTCGTCCGGCAGTGCGCGTTTAGTAGTGTTGGCAGCCGCGTGGATCGTGGACGCCTTAGAGCGGCCAACAAAACAAAGCGAGCGGCCGTCAGGTGGCGTCGACGGTACGAAGGAACCGCGGTGTACGCGTGGTACACACCGATTCCGGGCAACGGCCGCGCCCGCCTGGCTGCGCAGTCGTTTTTGTTAGCTGTTCTTAATGCCGCGTACGTCGCCCAGGCGAACGCACCGCGCTCGCTTCCACCGCCAGGGTGAAGCCGCGTTCTTCGCCGCCGTGCATGGCGCCGACATCGACCACCTGGCGACGGATCTCCTCGCCCTTACCGTTGCGCACCACCACCACCACCGTGTATTCCCATGGATCGCCGTCGGCCGGGTGGCGGATGGTGCCGTCGACCTTGAGCGGCACGATCGGCGCCGGCTGCGCGTGTTGCGCAGCCGCCGAATCGAAGCGCAGGTGGTGCTTGCACGCAGGGCAGACGCTGGCGCTTTCCAGGATCGTCGCCTTGCAGTGCGGGCAGCTACGCGTGGCGCCGGGCGTGCCCGGGCGAGGTGCACTCATGTGGCGTCGCTGTCTCCGCTGACGACCGGCTTGTTGGGCGCGACCGGCTTGCCGCCATCATCGCCCCAGCCGAAATCGGCTTGGCCGCGCATGCGCGCACCCGATGCCACCGTGAGGCTGCCGGCCTTGACGTCGCCGACCAACACACCGGATGTCTGCAGTTCGACCTGCGCGGCAGATTCGATGTTGCCCTCCAGCTCGCCGGCGATGATCACCTTGTTGGCGCGCACGCCGCCATTGAGCTTGGCGCCGCGTTCGATGGTCAGATCGCCCTTGACGTTGACATCGCCCTTGAAGCGGCCGGCCAAGCGCACATGGCCGGCGCCTTCGATCTTGCCTTCGATGCTGATGTCGGCAGCGATCAGCGACTCTTTCGCTTCGCTGTGACGCTGTGTGGCTGCAGTTGCCGGTGCGACGCTGGGCGCTGCGGCGGCGGGCACCGGCGGTGCGGGACTGGTCTCGGCGGTGAACAGCCTGCCATCGGCAGCAGGAACCTCGGGGGTGACCGGAACGCCGTCTTTCTTGTTGGGACCTTGATCGCGCCACATCGACATCGGACTGCCTCGCTTTAGGGGGCGAGGCCGACTATCGCCGCGCAACTGGATCTTTTGTGTGACGAACTCCGCAATCCGCGATGGACGGCGTGCGTGCCGAAGCTGTCGGCAAACGTCGCGAGCAGAGCTCAGGTGGGTGCGGTGTACAGGGCGGCAGTGTCGCTCGACACATCGCGGACGCGGCCGCACCGGCCTGGCAGCTGCGCCGCGGCTTTGTCAGCTGCTTTCAGTTCGCACTGTCCGTCGCAGCACCGTGTCGCTCGACCCGGTTGCGCCCAGCGCGCTTGGCGCGATACAGCGCTGCGTCGGCTTTCTGGATCAGGCTCGCACCCTGTTCGCCATCGGCCGGGAAACTGGCCACGCCGATCGAGGCAGTCACCTTCGGCAACGCGCGCGCACCGTCGCTGACCGCCAGCGCGGCGATGTAACCGCGGATCTGCTCGGCCACGCGCATGGCTTCCTCGCCATCGGCTTCGGGCAGAAGGACGGTGAATTCCTCACCGCCGTAGCGGCATGCCACGTCTTCGGCGCGCAGGCGGGTCAGCAGCACCTCGCCCACCGCTGCCAGCAACAGGTCGCCACCGGCATGGCCTTGGCTGTCGTTGAACTGTTTGAAATGGTCCACGTCCAGCATCAACACCGACAGCGGCAGACCACGCCGTGCGCACCGCGCCAACTCGTGGCTCAGCGATTCTTCCAGATAGCGGCGGTTATACAGCCCCGTCAGCGCATCGCGGATCGACTGCCGGCGCAGTGATTCTCGCAGGCGCAGGTTGCTCAGCGCCAACGACAACTGCTCGGCGGCCGCCTCGGCGATTTCCAGCCGCGGCATCGGTCCCGGGCCGGCTGCGGACAGGAACAGAAACCCGAGCTGGGTGCCTTGCGCCGACATCGGCAGGCACGTGGTGGTGACGGACGCATCGCGTGCGGGTTCTTCGATATGCGCACACAGCGCATCCCGGCCCAGGTCGTGGACGATATGCGGCTGGCCGCGGCGCAGCGCCCAGCATTGCTCCGGCGACAGATGCGGCGCACTGCGCACCAGCGGCTCGCCCCAGTGGCTGATCGCCTCGGCGCGGTCTTGCGAGGCGCGCAGCAGGTACACGCTTCCCGCCACGCCCGGCAGCAGGCTGGCCAGGGTACGGCTGCTGACCATCAACGCTTCTTCGGCACTGATGCAGCTCTGCAGCAGGCCGGTGTAGCGGCTGAGCAGGTTGAGGTCGGCGGTACTGCGCTGCAGTGCGTCGATGCTCTCGCCCAACTCGCGATTGGCTTGCGCCGCCAGCTGTTCGGCCTGCGCGCGATGGCGCAGTTCGCGCATCAACAGCGCATAGACCATGCCCACCACCACCAGCCCGAACGGAATGCCGGCCAGCGCCAGTGCCAGCAACAGGTTGGCGCTTTGTTCGCTGCTTCGCGCGCGCTGTGCCAGCAGTTCCTGTTCGCGCTGCACCATCGCCAATGCCTGCTCGCGGATCGCGCTGGTGGTGCGGAAGGCGCTCTGCCGGATGTCGGCACGTGCCGGCTCCAGCCCACTTTGCGTATAGATGTCGAGCACGTGCTGAATCTGCCGCAGGCGGGTTTCCACCAGCCGTTGCAACTGCGCCAGGTGCTGCTCCTGCGCGGGGTTGTCGACGATCAGGCGGCGCAGGTTGTCCAGCAGGATCGGCAAACGTTCGACACTGGTGTGGTAGTCGAGCAGGTAGGCGTCGTTGCCGGTGAGCAGGAAACCACGCTGCGCCGATTCGGCATCGAGCACGCGCGCCTGGATCTCGTCGACCCGCCCGATCACCTCGTGGGTATGCGACACCAGCGCGGCGTCGGCCAGCGAACGGCGGGCACCGACGAAGATGCCGATTCCGATGACGACGAAGATCAGCGCAGAAAAAATCAGCGCCAGCTGGTTGCGCCGGCGTGACGTAAAAGAAGAGGACATATGCGAATGCTAGCCTGCCGGCCTCGACAACACGAGCCACCCGTCGGCCGAGACAAGCGCGCCGGCACATGGCCGGCGCGTTGCGGGTGCCGCGAAAGAGGGGCGACTCAGTGCTGCGCGTGGTCGGCGTCGTGCTTGTCGGCGTTCTGTTCGGCCTTGTTGGCCATTTCACGCGTCTTGTCGGCGGTGGCATCGGCCGCATTGGCGGTGGCGCGGCTGGCGTCTGCGGCCAACTCGCGCGCAGCCACGCGTGCATCGGCAGTTGCGGCCTTCGCTTCCACTGCTGCACGGTCTGCGGCCTGTTCGGTCGCGGCGGCGGCGTGCTTGGCGGCAGACGCGGCATCGCGGCGCGCCTGCTCGGCATCCGGGCCCTGACAGGCAGCAAGGGTGAGGGCGGCGATGGCGCTCAACGACAGCATGCGGATCGTCTTCATGGGTGGTCCTGTTCCTGTTCCGGTGTTGGAAGCCGGAGCTTATGCAGGAGGCGATGCAGTCTGCGTCAATGCGCAGCCGGCCATTCAGCCACGGGGTAGACAGACGCAGTCTTGCAGGATGTTGGTGGTCATGCCGGCGGGTACGGCGTGCAAGGCCGGAATCGCAGGCAAAAAAAAGCCGCTGGAAACCAGCGGCTTTTTTCGAACTCGCTTGGAGTCAAGAAGTGATTACTTCTTGGCTTCTTCTGCGGTGTCCTTGGCAGCCTTGGCGGTGTCTTCAGCCGTCTTGGCAGCGTCGGCAGCCTGGTCAGCAGCAGCGTCGGTCGCGGCGCCGGAAGCAGCCTGGGCAGCGTCAGCAGCGGTGTCGGCCGAAGCAGCAGCGGTGTTGGCAGCAGCCTGAGCGGCGTCAGCCGACTGCGAGCCCGAGGCAGCAGCCTGGTCGGCAGCGGTCTGAGCGTCGGCAGCAGCTTCGTTAGCCGAAGCAGCAGCGTCCTGAGCCTGTTCCGGCTTCGAGCAAGCGGTCAGGGCCAGGCCCAGAGCCATTGCGATCAGCAGCTTGTTGATGGTCATTGTTTCAATCCTCGTCGTTAGATTAGGCAACGCGCTATTGCGCGCCCCCGACATGATGACGGCCACAAGACGAGTGTCAAGCGCACGCGTATTCAGTTTTGCAAAATCGCCGTTAAAGATAATTAAATCAATTCGATAGCGATGGCGGTCGCTTCGCCGCCACCGATGCATAGCGTTGCGATTCCGCGCTTGCCTCCGCGGCTGCGCAACGCGTTCACCAATGTCACCACCAAGCGCGCGCCGGATGCGCCGATCGGATGGCCCAATGCGCAGGCGCCGCCATGCACATTGACCTTCTCGTGCGCGATGCCGAGTTGCTTGATCGGTGCCATCGCTACGACGGCGAAGGCTTCGTTGATTTCGAACAGATCCACATCGTCCAATTGCCAGCCGAGCTTGCCGAGCAGCGCTTGAATTGCAGCGACCGGTGCGGTGGTGAACCACTCCGGCTCCTGAGAATGGGTGACGTGGCCGACAATGCGCGCCAGCGGCGTCACGCCGCGGCGTTGCGCGTCGTCCGCGCTCATCAGGACGGTGATTGCCGCGCCATCGGAAATACTCGAGGAACTTGCCGCGGTCACGCTGCCGTCCTTCTTGAAGGCCGGCTTCAGCGTTGGAATCTTGGCCACGTCCGATTTGCCCGGCTGCTCATCGCTGTCCACGACGACTTCGCCCTTGCGCGTGGCGACCGTCACCGGCACGATTTCGTCGGCAAACGCGCCGCTGCGCTGCGCCGCCTGCGCGCGTTCCACCGAGGCGATCGCGAATGCATCCTGGTCGGCGCGGGTGAAGCCGAACGTCTCCGCGGTGGCTTCGCCGAACACGCCCATGGCCTGGCCGTCATACGGATTGGTCAGGCCGTCCCAGGCCATGTGATCGACCGCCTGGAAATTGCCGTAGCGGTTGCCGGTACGCGAGTTGGGCAGCAGATGCGGGGCATTGCTCATCGACTCCATGCCGCCGGCCACCACGATGCTGGCCGAGCCGGCCTTGATCAGGTCGTGTCCCAACATGATCGCCTTCATGCCCGAGCCGCACACCTTGTTGATGGTGGTGGCGCCGGTGGAGGTAGGAATGCCCGCGGCAATCGCGGCCTGGCGCGCAGGTGCCTGGCCGAGATTGGCCGGCAGCACGCAGCCGACGATGACCTCGGAAATATCGGCAGGTGCGATGCCCGATTGCGCGAGCGCGCCCCGGATGGCAGCCGCGGCGAGCGTGGGTGCCGGCACCGCATTGAATTGGCCGAGGAACGAGCCGATGGCAGTACGTTTGGCAGCAACGATGACGATGTCGGACATGAGCAGATACCGTTTAAAGTGAAACGATTATCTGCCTCATGGCGGCGCCGCGCTAGCACGCGCCCCACGCGCACCCTTTCCGATTAAAGTAAGCAAAGCGTTATTCGGGCCCGATTGGGCCCCATCCATGGAATGGGTTCGGGGAGAACACAAATGAAGAAGCAAGACGTCGCCAGGACTGTACTGGCCTCGGCGCTGGCCGTTGCGTTGACCGCATGTGGCGGTGGTGGTGGCGGAGGTGGTATCCGTCCAAGCACTCCGGCCGCACCGCCGGTGACCTCGCCGCCGCCGCCGCCAACATCGCCGCCGCCACCGGTGACGACGCCCACCACGCCGGAGCCGGCGATCGATGCGCATCTGGCGCTGACCAACGCGCGTGCGGCGCAGGCGCTTGGCTTCACGGGTGCTGGGTACCGCATCGGCGTCATCGATACCGGCATCAATGCCAATCATCCGGCGTTGCAGGGACGCGTAAGCGACAGCTTCATCTATGTGGACCCACGCACCAACAACACTGCGGTGGGCGATGTGGTCGGGCACGGAACCGTGGTGGCCGAGCTGGCCGCCGGGCGTGCGGTCGGGCAATGGCCCGGCGGCATCGCGCCGGGCGCGGGCCTGGTGTCTGCGCGCATCATCAGCGACCGTGCGCCGGAGGATGACGGCAGCGGCGACGGCAACGAGGTCGATGGACCGCTTGGCCTGGGACCGGTGCACGCCGATCTGATCAGTGCCGGTGTGCGCATCATGAACAACTCGTGGGGCGGCCTGTACTGGAACGACCCGACGGTGACCAATCAGATTGCCCAGGAATATCGCCCCTTCATCCTCAGTAACGATGGGCTGGTGGTGTTCGCGTCGGGCAATGAATCGCGCTCGCAGCCCTCCGATACGGCGGCGCTGCCCAGTCAGCCTGGCCCCAACGGAACGCTGCCGGCGGCCGATCTGGAGCGCGGTTGGTTGGTGGTGGGCGCGCTGGATACCGCCAACCCGACGCAACTGGCGTCGTACTCCAACGCCTGTGGTGTGGCGATGCGCTACTGCCTGGTCGCGCCAGGCACGTCGCTGTTCATCGACCCGGACGCCACTGCCGGCAACATCCGTTATTTCTACGGCAGCGGCACCTCGTTTGCAGCGCCGCTGGTCTCCGGTGCGGCTGCGCTGGTGTGGCAGGCATTTCCGTATTTCAACAACGATCTGGTGCGCCAGACCTTGCTGGGAACCGCCACCGACTTGGGAGCTGCGGGCGTGGATCCGGTCTTCGGCTACGGCCTGCTCAACGTCGGCAAGGCAGTGTTGGGGCCGGCACGCTTCGATTGGGGCACGGTGGATGTCAATGTCACGACCTTGCGTTCGACCTGGGCCAACGCCATCAGTGGCACCGGCGGCCTGACCAAGCGCGGCACCGGCACCTTGGTATTGAGCAGCACGGCCAATGCCTTCACCGGCGACACCCAGGTACTTGGCGGCACCTTGCAGACCGCCAGCTTGCAGAGTGCGCGCGTGAGCATCGCCAACGGCGCGCGCCTGGTCGGCGCGGGCAGCATCGGTGGTCGGGTCGACAATGCCGGGACCTTGCAGGTCAACGGCGCGACCGCATCCATTGCCGGCAACTACACTCAGGCCAGCAACGGTCGCCTGGCAGTGAATGTGGGTGACCGTTTGAATGTCGCGGGCACGGCGACCATCGCAGGCGACCTGCAATTGCTCGGTCGGCGCGACTACGTCGTCAACAACACGACCTACGCAGTGCTGCAGGCGACCGATGGTCTGCAGGGCACATTCGACACGCTGAGCAGCGGGCCGGCGGTGACCTTTCTTAGCGCCACGCGCAGCTACGACGCCAACGCCGCGTATGTGTCGCTGCAGCGCATGGATGTCACCGCGGTCGCTGCGTCGCTGGGCGCGATCGGCACCGCATCGATGGATTCGGCCATCCGCGTCGAGCAGGCGTTCCAGCAGGTCGATGCGCAGCAGTTCCAGGGCAATGGTGCACTCAGCGGCGGCTTCATTCGCGCTGCAGCTGCCTTGCAACAATCGCCCACGGCCAAGGCCGCCGCGGATTCGCTGCGCAGCCTGTCCGGCCGCGCGCATGCCGACTCTGCGGCGATGACCTTCGACACCATCGATCTGGGTCGCCGCGCACTGGCAGCGCATTTCGATGGTCTCTCGCAACAGCCGCGTCTGTTGGGCAACTGGCAGCGGGCACTTGGCGGGCCGGGCGAGGGCGGTGCAACCACTTCGGGCTTTGCCACCTCCGGCTGGATGATGGGCAACGATCTGCGTCTGGCTTCCGGTGCGGTTACCGGCTTTGCGTTCGGCGAAACGCGCTCCAGCAGCCTGGGCGACCTGGATGGGGCACGCGGGCGCGATCGTCAGGTGCAGGCGCAGCTGTATTGGGGCACGACACTGGGCGCTGCGTACACGTTGGGTCAGCTGGGCTTTGGCAACGTCAATCGTCAGATCGAGCGCACCCTGCAGCTGGGCGAAGACCGCAGCAGCGCCTTCAGCGACTACAGCGGCAGTTACCTCAGCAGCAATCTGGAAACCGGGTACCGCCTGGGCGGTGCGCATGCAAGCCTGACGCCGTATATGGGCCTGGATTATGTGCGTTTGCGCAGCGGTGGCTTCCGCGAAAACGGCGGCGATGGTTTCGGCTTGCGTGCCGATGCGAGTACGTCCTCGCGCACGCAGGCGCTTGCCGGCGTGCGCTCGGCGTATCGTTGGCGCGGTATCCAGTTGGGCAGTTACGCCGAATGGCAGCAAGCGCTGAGCAGCGATGGCTTGACGCTGGATGCCAGCTTCGTCGGGGTGGATGCGTGGGCACCGCTGCGTGGCATGCAGCCGGCACGCTCGGGTGGTCTGTTCGGCATCACTGCTGCAGCACCGGTTGGCCAGCAGAGCCAGCTGCGTTTCGGTTACGACCAGCGGGTGGGCGAACGCGGCGACGACCGTGCGCTGAGCCTGCGATACAGCGCCGATTTCTGATCGGCGCCTTGCCTGGCTGAGGCATGTGGTCCCTGTCCAGGCAGCGTGCCTGGACAGGGTTTCACTCGCCGCGCAGCTTGTGCAGGAAGCGCGGTGCGGTGCGGCCCAGCGGCAGTTTGAGCTTGCTGATGGCCTCGATGCGCGCTTCGGCAATCTGATCGGCCGCCTGCTGCGGCGAAACGTCCAGCTGCGTTGACAGATCGAAAACCTTTTCCAGGTTGTGATAGATGCTGCGGATCAGCCGCATCGCACGTTCGCGGTTGTAGCCGTCGATCTCCAGCGACACATTCATCACCCCGCCGGCATTCACCACGTAATCGGGCGCATACAAAATGCCGCGCCGATGCAGCTCTTCGCCGATGGCGGCGCTGGCAAGCTGATTGTTAGCGGTGCCGCAGATGATCTTGGCCTTGAGTTGCGGCAGCGTGTCTTCGTTGATGGCGCCTTCCAGCGCGCAGGGAGCAAATACGTCGGCCGATACCTGATGGATTTCATCCGGGCGCACCGCTTCTGCGCCGTATTCGGCCACGGCGCGGTCGACCAACGCCTGATTCAGGTCGGCCACATAGAGTTTTGCGCCGCGCTCCTTGAGCAGCTTCACCAACTCCATGCCGATATGGCCCAGCCCCTGGATCGCGATGCTGGCCTTGCCGACTTCTTCGTGGCCGAGCTTGCGGTTGAGCGAGGCCATCAGCGCCTGCAGCGCACCATAGGCCGTAAACGGGGCAGGGTCGCCGGAGCCGCGGTGCACCTGGTGCACGCCGGTGACGTATTCGCTCTCCAGGTAGATCTGCTCCATGTCATTGACGTCGGTGCCGACGTCCTCGGAGGTGATGTAGCGCCCGCCGAGGGTGTCGACGAATCGGCCGAAGGCGCGGAACAGCGCTTCGGTCTTGTCGGTCCGAGGGTCGCCGATGATGACCGCCTTGCCGCCGCCGACATTCAGGCCGGCCAGGGCGTTCTTGTAGGTCATGGTGCGGCTCAGCCGCAGCGCGTCGTTGAGTGCCGCCTCGCTACTGGCATAGGGGCGCATCCGCACGCCACCCAACGCTGGCCCAAGGCGCGTGCTGTGCAGGGCGATGATCGCCTTGAGTCCGGCATCGCGGTTGTGACAGAAAATCACCTGCTCGTGGCCGGTGGTATCGAGGGTTTCGAAAAGCATCGAAGGCTCCGCGGGGCTGCGTGATGTGCCTTCCCTGAAGCCGGGCATGCACCCGTGCCGTGGGAAACAAAAAACGCGACGTTTGCAGATCCTGTCCGATCACGTCGCGCTGCAACATTTTAAACCACGTCGGCAGGGGCTTGTGCATGAATCTGTTCACCAATGCCGATAGCACTGCTGGCGGAACCATAGCGTCCCCAACCATTTGCTGCCTGCCGGGACGTGGCCGCATGCGAACGCCAGCGACCGGAAACGCCTCCTAGAGTGGCCGACACCACGTAGCGAGCGGTCGTCAGGCGGAGGTAGGCGGCGCGCGCGGGACTGCAGTGGACGAGGGGGACCTGCTCATTCCGAGCACCGGCCGCGTGCATGCTCGCCTGGCGGTGAGCGCAGAGCCGCGCGTGGTCTTGCACGCGTCCTGTACGATCAGCGATCAGCGATCGGCGGACAGGGCTAGTTGCGTCAAATACAGACGCAGGTCGAATTCCAGCTGGTGATAGTCCGGGGTCATGTGGTTGCAGAGCTGGTAGAAGGCCTTGTTGTGATCGGCCTCCTTCAGGTGCGCCAGTTCGTGCGCCACGATCATCTGCAAGAACGGTTCCGGCGCGTCGCGAAACACCGATGCGATGCGGATCTCGCGGCTGGCCTTCAAACGGCCGCCGTGCATGCGCGAGATCGCCGTATGCGTGCCCAGCGCATGCTTCACCACCTGCAGGTGGTTGTCGTACATCGCCTTGTGCAAGGTGGGCGATGAGCGCATGTAGCGCTCCTTCATCGCCTTGACGTACTCGTAGAGATGGCGGTCGGTGCGGATCGCGTGTCGGTCCGGGTAACGCCGTGCCAGCACGGCGGCGAGCTTGTCCTGTGCGATCAGCTCGCGTACCTGATCCAGGACGGCGGGCGGATAGCCGGTGAGGTAGCGAAGAGTGTCCATGGCGATCGGTCGCGGGCAAGCGCGCATGATCGCCGATGTGTCAGCCACTGACCAATCCACGCGTGCGGATGCGTGACTGCGAACCAGTTGCGCATGCGCACCGAGAGTCGATGGGGCAAGCGCGTGCATCGGTTGCGTTCAGTGCGGCTTGCACGATGTCACGCGGATGCGGTGCTTCGCCGCGGAGGGGTGGCCCCGCGTGCAGCTGTGATCATTTCTCCAGAAGCGCGCACGGTTGCGTGGACGCGGCGCTTGCTCTGTGAATGCAATGCACGTATTGCAGCGTGTGTCAGGCGTATTCACGAGTGCGGCACATTCGAATCGGTAGCGTGCGGTGCATGTTTTGTGGCGCTGCGCCGCAAGCACACGATCAAACAACGGCACGGTGCCGATGAGGAGACAACATCATGATCAAGTGGGCCATCATTTTCGCAATTATCGGCTTGATCGCCGGTGCGCTGGGTTTCGGCGGCATGGCCGGCGCGGCGATGGGTATCGCCAAGTTCCTGTTCTGGGCGGGCATCATCATTGCCATCGTGCTGTTCGTGCTGTTCGTGCTGTTCGTGCTGGGCATGACGATTGCCAAGAAAGTGACCTGACGACGCATGCTGCACAGCCGAGCAAGCGCATTGCTGTGCGGCTGTGTTACCTGTGATGCGAAGGAGCGGCCAATGGCCGCTCCTTTTTTTCTGCCGAGGCGCTGGCCCGCATGTCAGCTGCAGGCGATCTCAAGCGTGGCGTACGCGACGCGCGCGCCTGGCTCAAACGCCGGTATCGTTGGCAGTGGTATGCAGGGCGATATTGAGTTGATCGATGGTCACGATCCAGTCGGCATCGTCGAGGCGTTCTTCACGCAACAGCTGGGATTGGGCAGGCGTCCAGAACGGTGCTTCTTCCAGGCGCATCTCGCCTGGCAGCGGGGAATGCTCGGCAATGAAGCTGCGAATGCTGGCTTCGTCGGACGGCAGGCCAAGCTGGGCGAATAGTTCGGAAAACGGGTGGACGGGCTGTTCCATTGCTGTTCCTTCGTAAGTGCGGATGACGGAGTGCCTGGTCACTTGCCGCCCGTAGCGGCAGTGGCGTTGGCTTGATGCTAGTGCAACCAGCTTGAGCGTACTGTGCACATGCGGCTTGGATTTGCCTGCGCGAATGACCATATGTGTGTCCAGACCAGCGAGGTGTAGCGATCATGGCGACCGGATGGGCGGGTGATGGGGCGGTACAGGACCAGATCGATGCCACTGTCGACGATGCAATCAAGCGCGCACGGAGTCAGTTGCATCACGGGCCGAGCCTGACGCACTGCGAAGAGTGCGAGACACCGATTCCCGAGGCGCGCCGCAAGGCAGTGCCCGGCGTGCACTTGTGCGTGAACTGCCAACAAGCGCATGACTTGGAGCAGGCTGCGCAAAGCGGCTACAACCGTCGCGGCAGCAAGGACGGTCAGCTGCGTTGAGTGGTTGAGGGGTCATCTCCACGATGCCATTGCGACCGCGATCCCGTACAGCGTCTCTATCGCAAGCGGGCAACGCAGTGGAGCTTGCTGTAGTCGTTGGGGCTTGCCGCTTGCCGACGAGGACGTGTTTGGGTTCTGCCACTGGCGAACTGGCCGCAGCAAAGCGGCTTCGCCTTGCGCCTAGTTGGCGTTGAAGCCGCCGGTCTCGCGCCAGCGACGCGCGGTGCGCTGGAAAAACAGGCTATTGGGGACTTGCAATACGCTGCCGGCATGGTCGCCGGTTTCTTCCAGCGTGGTGTAGATCACGTTGATATCGATCACACGTCCCTTCAAGCCGGGCTTGTCGCCGCCTTCGAGTACCTCGATGTGATCGTGCAGGCGAAACGGCCGCGTGGTGATGATCAGGAACGTGCAGAAGATATTGGACAGTACGCTCCATGCAGCGAAGAAGGCTACTGCGCCGACGGCTGCGAACCCGGTGAATGCGGTCCATAACGTGCCGCCCGAGACGCCGATGACCCGCAGCACCATCAGCAAGGCACTGACCGAAATGACGAAGCTGCCGACGCGGCGGATACCGATCATCATTTCGGCGGGCACGCTGTAGCGTGTGCACAGCCGCCGCAGCAGTTGCCGGAGCAGCAGGCGGACCAACGCGGCAACTGCCAGGATCAGCACGATCTTGACCGTCGGTACTGCAATCGCCAGCCATTCCGGATTCCAGTGGGGCAACAGGCTGCGGATCATGGCGGGCAACGCATCGGAGGCGGACATCGCATCGTGCAGGATCAACGGGGCGTCCATTGTAGCGGGCCAACTCTGCGCTGTAGGTGCGCAGAGTGAATGCATGCTCATCTGCGAATGCAGGAGTGCGGCAGATGGCAGGCACTCCATGAATGCATGCCGACGCGCGCATGCGGATGGAGTTGGTGGGTGCAAGCCCGGCGCGTTCGCGCGGGTGCGGCGCGAGGCGCCGACGCGCCCGCAGCGTCCGGTCGCCGCGCATCGGCAACCCGTGCGAAGTCATTGCGCGGGTCATCGCCAGAAGCGACACGACGTCGCACTGAAGTCGCATTCCTGCGCGATGCGTATGAATGACATCGCCGGACGCCAGAAACAAACATGCCACCTTGCGGTGGCACGTCGGTACAACAGTTCCACTTCGCGGCACCATGCATTGCAACCTGCCGCGTTGTTGGCTGCGTTAGGCGGCCTTGTCGCCGTCGTTGCGCGCCGGGCCGAAGTTGGTGGTGAGCACTTCGATCCGGCCGCCGGTCTTGCGGAACGCGGCGATGTCGGCAGCGATGCGCTCACGACTGAGCGGCTGCGACTTACCTTCGCTGCGAGCGATGCTGGGCTGGGATTTCTGCTTGGTCGCGGGACGTGCCATGTGGCCTCCTGTAGCGGGGAAGTGCGGTGACACCGCGTGCTGCTAGGGTGGCGCGCGCGGAAGCGGTGTCGAGAGTGCGACGGCGTTCGGTGCGCCATCGCGGTGGCACGCTGTGCGTGCCGTTGCAGGCAAGACGGCTAGGCGTCGAGCAGCAACCGCGCATTATAGGGGATGACGCGGCGGCGCGTGTTAATCGTCCGACGAATGGACTGCCTGCGCGGCCGCCCAGGCCAATCCCTGGACCACGCCGAATGACGGATCGCCATGCACCAGGCGCGATTCGGGGAACGCAGCGGCCACGGTCTCGCGGATATAGCCGGCCCGCGACATGCCGCCGGTGAGGAACACCGTCGCCGGTGCGGCCGCCATGTCGGCGCGTACCTGTGCCAGCAGGCCTGCCAGTTCGCCCAGATAACTGGAAGCGGACGCGACCAATGCATCGGCCTGCACGTCCACGCCCAGGCCGCGCTCGATGAAGTCGAGCGCGGCCTGGTGCCGATCCAGCTCGCTGAGCGCGATCTTGCAGGCTTCCACGCCGCGATACAGACGCGCGGTGTTGCCGGTGTCCTGCAGGGCCTGCAGGCGCTTGTCGAAGGGGGCGGGCACGTCCTGGTACTTGTGCAGGCGGAATTCGCGCTGTCGCGTCATGTCTTGCACCATCGCCGCCTCCACGTAGTGGTGGGTAGGCACGCGCGTGATGCCGCGGCCGAACAGCGGCATGTAGGCCGCCAGGCTCAGCGCCAGATCGATATCGGTACCGCCGCGCGCGATCCCCCAGGCACGGTGTACCTGCGGCGCAGCGCTGCCACCGACGCTGGCATGGGCGATGTCGGTGGTGCCGCCGCCGATATCCACCACCACGGTGTCGTGGCGGCTGTCGTGGCTGACGTGATAATGCATCGCGGCCGCTGCAGGTTCTTCGAGAAAATCCACGTTGTCGAAACCGGCGGCGATCGCAGCGGTCTGCAGGATCTCCAGCGCCTGCGCATTGCCGGCCTCACCGATCGAACTGCGAAATTGCACCGGCCGGCCCAGGGTGGCGCGACGGATGTTGATGTCGAACTGGCGCGAGGCAGTCAGCCGGATGTGTTCCAGCACATGGGTGGCGATGCCGGTAATGGTCTGGCGCGCGCGCGGATGCAGGTTGTAGCCCAGCATCGACTTGGGGCTTTGCACCAGGCTGCCTTCGCCCTCGAGAAAATACGCATCCAGCGCCTCGTCGCCGTAGACGGCGTTTTGCAGCAGGGCGGCGGAGGTGCGTGGCTCACGCACCTGCGCTTCCATCCACTGCCGCCGCACGATGCGGATTGCGTCGCGGCGCAGGCTGTCGTTGTTGGGGGTGCGGCCGGCAGCCAATGCATCGCGTCGGCCCGAGTCGATGAGCCGCTCCACCTCGTATTCCAGCGCTGGCGTCAGGCTGAAATCGTCCGGGTCGCGCATGGTCTCCGGAAAATACACCGTGGTGCGGAACTGCAAGGCCTCGCCGAAGCGCACCGGCACGACCTGCCCATCGACGATCGCCGCGGCGGCGGAGTTGCTGGTACCGAAGTCGATGCCGAGTTTCATGCAGACAGGCCTGAGAGCGGGTCGCGCACTTTACTACGCCTGCCGCACCTGCCGTCGAGACTGGCAGCGTCGGTAACGCCATGGCCAAACCCGAGCGTTGTGCTGCGCACTGGCCCGCGCCGCAGCCACGGGGGCGCGCGGCGCGCGCCGGGTCAGGCCGCCAGCTCGGCCACGTGGCCGTCGTTCAATTCCTGCGTGGTGGCCTCGCGCACTGCCACCACTTCGACCGCAAAGTGCAGCGTTTGCCCAGCGAGCGGGTGATTGCCGTCCACGGTGACCTGATCCGGGCCAACCTCGGTCACGGTGACCAGGACCGGACCCTGCTGCGTGCGCGCCTCGAACTGCACGCCGGGGACTACATCGACATCGGTCGGAAACGCATCGCGCGGCACCTGCTGGATGAGCTGCTCATGACGCGGACCATAGCCCTGTTCGGGCACGACGTCGGCGGTGAGCGTATCGCCCAGCTGCTTGCCTTCCAGTGCCTGCTCCAGGCCTGGCACGATGTTGCCGGCGCCATGCAGGTAACTCAGCGGCGTGTCGGGCGTGGAGCGGTCCAGCACCTGGCCGTTGTCGTCGGAAAGGGTGTAGTGAATGGTCGCAACGCGACCCTGGCTGATTTCCATTGGAAACCTCCATGATGGATGATCGAAGGGAATGCATCGGCTGATTCACGATGCGAAGAAGTGCCGCACGCACACCGTAGGCAATCGCACCGCATCATGCAACTGCAGCCGGTTTTGCGGTTGAGGCGGGGATCAGCTTGGCGGCACAACCGCCACGACCAGGCTCGTGCCAGATGCGTCAGCGCGACAACGGATTGAAGCGTGGTGTGCGTCGGGCTGACGTCCGCAGCGCGATCGGCGATTGCGGCGTTGGCGCTGCGTTCGATGGATCAACGCGGCGCCGTGGTGACCGACAGGCATGCATCACGACATCTGCATGCCGCACGCTTCGGTCTGCCTCAGTCGGGCTCTGTTCCGCTCTCGATCTGCGCCCGCCGTGCACGCCAGGTTTCCGGGGTCTGCGGCTTGACGAACAGTGCGGTAAGTTCGGGATGTTGCTGCTTGGCAGCGGCTTCGATCCGCCCGACGCAGGCCTCGATCTGCGGTGTGGTGCGGCTGTCTTCGAACTCGGCGCTCAATGCTGCCACCACCTGGTTGGGGCCCATTTGCATGGTGAGCACGCCATTGGCCGCACGCACGTCCGGGTCGCTGGCGGCGATGCGCAGCAGCGAGTCGGTGACATGCGCATGCGCCGGCTCGCCGATCAGCAGGCCCTTGGTTTCGCGCGCCAACAGGAATGCGGTAAACGCCAGCACCCCGGCGATGCCGATCGAGGCGATGCCGTCGAGCTCGGGCATGTCGAACAATTGCGCACCGGCCAGACCGAGCAGCGCCATCAGCAAACCGATCAACGCAGCGCTGTCTTCCAGCAACACGGTGAAGGTGGTGGGGTCCTTGCTCTGGCGAAATGCCTGGAAATAGCCCATGCGGCCTTTCTTGGAGCGAAATTCGCGCACCGCCACCACCCATGAAATGCCTTCGAACACGATCGAGACGCCGAGCACGCAGTAGGCAACCAGATGGCTCTTGGCCGGCTCCGGGTTACGCAGATGCACGATGCCTTCATAGAGCGACACGCCCGCACCCATCGCGAAGACCAGCAGGGCGACGATGAAACTCCAGAAGTACAGCTCGCGCCCGTACCCGAACGGATGGGTTGGAGTGGGTGGCTGCGCGGCGCGGCGCAAGCCATACAACAGCAGCACTTCGTTGACGGTGTCCACCAGCGAGTGCACGCCTTCGCTGAGCATGGCCGAGCTGCCGGAGATGCCGGCGGCGATGAACTTGGCCACGGCAATGGCCAGATTGCCCGCCAGTGCCACGTACACCACCACGTGCGAACCTTTAGGCTTGCCTGGACCATTGCCGCTGGCCGAGGGCTCGCTCTGTTCGAGGCGAGGGGAGGATGGGTTTGTGCGCGGGGAAGGGGACACCGGCTGATGGGACACGCGCGACCTGCGAGGCATTCGACAAGCGTCGCACTATCGCGCCATCGCCGTGCCGGGTGCGTGATCGCGTGGCAGGGCGGCTACAATCCACGCCCGCTTCGATCAAGGAATTGCATGCCTACCGTCCCCGCCTGTCCGCAATGCGGACTGGAGAACACCTATGCCGATGGCGCGATGTGGATCTGCGCCGATTGCGGCTTCGAATGGAGCGCAGGCGACGCCGCGGCAGACACGACGGTGGTGCGCGATAGCAACGGCAACGTGCTGCAGGCCGGCGACACGGTGACCGTGATCAAGGATCTCAAGGTCAAGGGCGCGTCGATCCCGCTCAAGCAGGGCACGGTGATCCGCAATATTCGCCTGGTCGAAGACGACGCCGAACACATCGAGGGCAACTCGGAGAAGATCAAGGGCCTGGTGTTGAAGACCTGTTTCCTGCGCAAGGCGTAAGCGCGGTTAACCAATGGCGCTGCAATGTGGGTGGGCGCGACGTCAATGCGCGATGTTGACGAGTGCGCAATGTACCTGTGGATGGGGCACTGCTGGCCAGTTGCGCTAATCGCGCGGATACACCAATGCCACCATGCAGCCGGTGCCGATGTGGCTGGCAGGCCACGGCCAACGAACGGGCTGCCGAGCAGAACCGCAGCGAGCAGGCGCACATTCTTGGCAATGAGCGTGCTGCATCGTCGGCCAGCGTTGCGTGCTGGCAATCGCGACGGTAGCGCGCATGCGCCGCGGCGAGGTCACGTGTCGTGATGGGGGCGTTGCGGATCGGAGGCCCAGGTGACGAATGTCGGGCGCGCCTGGCAACCGGCGAAAAACCCAATGCCAACAACGCACGATCCCATGCGCGCGTGCGATGCGCAGGATGCCAGCAGCGGTTCGCCCGGCAATCGCCGATAGGCCGCATAGCGCCAGCGGCCGGCATGCGAGGGAGGCAGCCGATATCCGTCAACAGCAGGCATGCAGTGCATCGGCGTCACCCACAGCGACCGCACCGTGCGCTGGCAGGTGCGGTCGCGTGGTCAGTCGCTGATCAGGCGATCACTCCGGCAATGCGGGGTAATCGGTATAGCCCTTGGCACCGCCGCCGTACATCGTTGCCTGGTCGAGCTCGGCCAGTGGCGCATTCTCGCGCAGGCGACGCACCAGGTCCGGGTTGGCGATGAACGGGCGGCCATAGGCGATCGCATCGGCGTAGCCGCTGCTGATGGCGTGTTCGGACATGCCGCGGTCGTAGCCGTTGTTGGCGATCCAGGCGCCGTCGAACTTGGCCCGCAGCGCGGCGTAGTCGAAGGCGATGTTGTCGCGCGGGCCGCCGGTCGCACCCTCGATCACGTGGATGAAAGCCAGCCCGCCGATCAGGTTGAGGCGCTCGACCGCACGTTCGAACAGCGGCTGCGGGTCGGAGTCGTGCGCGCCGTACACCGGTGTCACCGGCGACAAGCGCACGCCGGTGCGCTCGGCGCCAATTTCATCGGCAATCGCCTGCACCACCTCGGCAAGCAGGCGGGTGCGGTTTTCGATATCGCCACCGTAGGCGTCGGTGCGCTGGTTGGAGCTGTCGCGCAGGAACTGGTCCAGCAGATAGCCGTTGGCCGCATGCACCTCCACGCCGTCGAAGCCGGCATCGATCGCGTTGCGCGCCGCGATGCGGTAGTCCTCGATCAAGCCGGGGATTTCGTCCAGCGCCAGCGCACGCGGCTCGGACACGTCTTCGAACCCGTTTTGGGTGAAGGTCTTGCCCTCCGCGCGAATGGCGCTGGGCGCAACCGGTACTTCGCCCGGGGGCAGCACACTGGTGTGCGAGACGCGGCCAACGTGCCACAGCTGCAGCACGATCTTGCCGCCGCGACGATGCACTTCGTCAGTGACAGCGCGCCAGCCCTCGATTTGTTCCTTGGTATGGATGCCGGGCGTATCGAGATAGCCCTGGCCCAGCGGACTGATCTGGGTCCCTTCGGCCACGATCAGGCCGGCGGTGGCGCGCTGGCCGTAGTACTCGGCAGCAAGCGGCGAGGGCACCTGGCCGGCGACGGCGCGGTTGCGCGTCAGCGGGGCCATGATCACGCGATTGGCAAGATCCAGTGCGCCCAGGCGCACCGGGGAGAACAAGGGGGATTGAGTGGATTTGGACATCAGCAACCAGTCGATTTGATCACGCGCCAGGCGCGACGCCGCGCCGATCGCGGTGCTCCGTAGCGATGGTGGTGGAGTGAAGCAGATTCGAGCGATGCAGATAGGACACAGCGTCCCTGTCGCGTTGAACGCGGCGTAATTGTGATGGATTAGGCGCTGGCGCCCAACCGAGTCATGGTGTCGCGCTTTCCTGCTCTGCTGCATTGCACAATAATAGGCCGCCCTGCATTTCTGGAGTCGGGCATGACCGATGCCGATCTTTCTTCGCCACGCGTGTCCCGGCGCGATTACGTGCTGATCCTGCTTGCGCTGGCGATGGGCGGCTTTGCGATCGGCATCAGCGAATTTTCCACCATGGGCCTGATGACGCAGATTGCGCAGGGCCTGCAGATCACCGAGCCGCAGGTCGGTCACGTCATCAGCGCGTACGCATTGGGCGTGGTGGTGGGTGCGCCCTTGCTGGCGATCCTGGGCGCGCGCTGGCCGCGGCGCACCTTGTTGCTACTGTTGATGGTGTTCTATGCGCTGGGCAACGTGGCCAGCGCATTGGCGCCGGGCTACCACGCCATGCTGCTGTGCCGCTTCATCGCCGGGCTGCCGCATGGCGCCTACTTCGGCGTTGCGTCGCTGGTGGCCGCATCGATCAGCCCGCCCAATCAACGTGCCACTGCAGTGGGGCGCGTGTTGTTGGGTTTGAGCGTTGCGCTGCTGGTGGGCAACCCGCTGGCGACCTGGCTGGGGCAAATCGTGAGCTGGCGCTGGGCCTATGCATCGGTGTCGGTGATTGCGCTGGGCACGGTAGCCGCTGTGGCGGTCCTGTTGCTGCCGCAGCCGGAGGAGCCGCGTCAGCAGCCGCTGCGCGAATTGCGCGCGTTCAATCAGCCGCAGGTATGGCTGGCATTGGCGATCGGGGCGGTGGGTTTTTCCGGCATGTTCTGCGTCTTCAGTTACCTTGCGCCGACGTTGACTGCGGTGACCGGCGTCACCGCAGCGCGCATTCCGTTGGCGATGGTGGCATTCGGCGTGGGTGGGGTGCTGGGAAGCATCCTGGGCGGTTGGTTGTTCGATCGCATGCAGTTCCGCGCGGTGCCGGTGTTGCTGGTGTGGTCGGTGGTGGTGATGTTGACGTTTCCGCTGGCAGCGCAATCAGCCGTGTGGGTGTTCGTCTCCGTCGTGGCGGTCGGCACCATGGGGGCCTTGGCGCCAGCCTTGCAGACACGCTTGATGGACGTGGCGGCAGAAGCGCAGACCCTGGCCGCAGCCTCCAACCACGCAGCGTTCAATACAGCCAATGCATTGGGTCCATGGCTGGGTGGCATGGCGATCACGGCGGGCTGGGGGTGGACCTCCACCGGTTACGTCGGCGCGGCCACCGCGCTCGGCGGGTTGCTGGTTTATGCAGCGGCGGTGTGGCAGGAACGTCATCAGCAACGTACGGTATTGAGGAGTTGCTGAGTTGCCGGTGCCGCGATGCGTCGAGCGTCCGCGGCGCCGTTTTGCTCAGGTGGCAGCACTTGCGCCGCTCTGCGGCGATCCGCAGCAGACCACGTGGCGTCACTACAGACATCTCACAGGGGGCCGGCGAGACTTCGCGCTCAATCAAGCGGACCGAACAGTGCCATGACCGAGTTCACTCCACCACCGTGGAAGCGCCCCAATCCCAAGGGCAAGGCGAAGTCGACGCCGTTGACCGACGCGCAAAAGGCAGCTGCCAAGCAGCGTGCTGAAGAGGCGGGGCGGCCGTATCCGAACCTGGTTGACAACATGTGGGTCAGTCGCCAGCCGAAGTGATCTTGACCTGCTGTTGGCATGGATGAACTGCGATTCATCGCCTGCACGATGGCGTGAGGATGATACCTACATCGCTCACATATCGATTATGCGAGCGACGCGAGGATGAGGCCGTACACAACGCGGCGGTACTGCAATCAACCCATCGATTGACTCACTTTCCGATGCATGCGCAGTGATCGCACAGCGCAGCGTCGGCCCATCCCAACAAGGAGCCCTACATGAGCATTCAGAGCAAGACCGAGCATAGCCTCAACGACCTCATCGCCATCTCGCGCGACGGCAAGGACTTCTATGAAGAAGCCGCGGCCAAGGTGGGCGATGCGGAGCTCGCAACGCTGTTTCGTCGCATCGCTGGCGTCAAGACCGATATCGTCAGCAGCCTGAGCAGTGTGGTCACCGCCGTTGGCGGCACGCCGGAACAGCACGGCACCCTGGTGGGCAGCATGCAGCAGTTCTACGGCAAGGTTCGCGCGACCCTGGGCGACACCAAGTACGGCTATGTAGCCGAGCTGGAAGAATCCGAAGACCGCCTGTTGAAGGCGTTCGACGAGACCATCGCCGACCAGGACACCCCGGTCGCTGCACGCGACGCCGCGTTGCGCCTGCTGCCGGAAGTACGCGCTTGCCATGACGTCATGCGTAACCGCAAGCATGCGATGAAGAGTGCCGCATAAGCTGCGCGCGCATTGAACCGATGTGCATCGTCACCGATCCGATGCAGCTCGGGAGCAAAACGATAAAGGCGGAAACGGGCAGCATACGCTGCCCGTTTCTTTTTGTGTCGCGGCGCGAGTGCAGGACCTGACACCGCAATCGCAGTTCCACGCGTACAAATAGGTTCCACATCCGCGTCATGCGTGCCGGCATATTCGGCACGCGTCGGGTCTGCTAGTATCCGCCGCCCTTCTTCAGGCAGGCCCGCGTTGCGCGGTCGTGGCATCCATCCATGAAGCAACAGTTCCTGTACCTGTCATCGGCCGAGGCGCAGTTGTCGCTCGGACTTGGGGAAGAGAAAACGACCGAACGTCTGTTTTTCGCGGTGATGGCCGATGCGCCCACTGCCGAACATGCCGCGCGGATTGCCGACAGCCTGTTGCGAGGCGGGCACGCCGAAGGCAAGCCGCTAGCGCGCGAGCGGCTGCATGTGACCCTGCATCACCTGGGCGATTACGCAGGTGGTCTGCCGCCCTCGTTGGTGAGCCGCGCCAGCCAGGCCGCGACGCGCGTGCAGATGGACGCCTTCGCCGTGGAGTTCGATCGCGTCGGCACTTTCGGTGGCAGGCGCTCGCAACTTCCCTGCGTACTGCGTGGCGAGGAGCAGGTGCGCGGGCTTTACGAGCTGCAGGGCGCATTGGGAAGGCAGCTGGCGCATGTCGGCATTGCCGGCGACGCGCAATACACGCCGCACATGACGCTGCTGTACTGCAATCAGGCGGTGCCGCAGCGGCGCTGCGATGCGCTTGCCTGGACCGTGCGCGACTTCGCGCTGGTGCGCAGCTTTCTTGGCCAGTCGCGTTACCAGATCGAAGGCCGCTGGTCGCTGCGCTGATGTGCACAGCCGCGCGCACGCGGTAGCCTGCGGACATGGACATCGCTACGCCATTGCCATTGCACGCCGACCACCTGGCCGCACTCGAACAGGCCTATGCCACGCCGCCGCGCGCTTATCACCACTTCGGCCACGTCCGCGCGGTGCTGCAGCACTATGCCGAGGTCGCAGCCGGGCCGGGCTGGCAGCAGCCGATAGAGGTCTGGCTGGCGGTGCTATTCCACGATGCGGTGTATCAGCCCGGGCGCAGCGACAATGAAGCGCAATCGGCACTGATGGCGTCCGAATCCATCCCGCGCTGGTGGCCGCAGGCGCCGGTGGATGTCGGGCGGGTGCATGCGCTGATCCTGCTCACGGCCCGGCATGGGCAATTGCAGCCTCAGGACGTGGATGAAGACGCCGCGCTGTTCCTGGACTGCGACATGGCGATCCTGGCCGCGCCCGCGGCTGTATTCGATGCCTACGATCAGGCCATCGCCGAGGAGTATCGCGGGCACGTACCCAGTGTGCTGTGCCGGCTCAATCGCCGTCGGTTCCTGGCGGGTGTGCTCAAGCAACCGCGCATCTTCCTGAGCGATTACTTCCATACCCACCACGACAGTGCCGCGCGCGCCAATCTGCGTCGGCGGCTGGGACGCTGAGCGTGCCCGTCCGGTCCGGGCCGCATGCCCGGCTGAGTCCGATGCGCACGCTACAATGGCCGCATGCACGACAGCGCTGCTTCCAGCCCAGACCCACGCCCGATCGCCCCGCAGCCGCCTGCGCCCAACGAATGTTGTGAAAGCGGCTGTCCGCTGTGCGTGCATGATCTGTACGCCGAGGAGCTGACGCGTTACCGCCAGGCCCTGGCAGCGTGGGAAGCGCGCCAGCCGGCGGTCAGCCGCCCCGAGGCGCAATGAGCAAGGTGCTGCGCTTCGCGCTGCAGTCCGGAACGATTATCTTTGAACCACTTTTCCCGATGGTGCGACATGCGACGACTTGAAATGTGGAGCGCGCTCTGCGGCGCGGCGATGGTGACGCTGTCGGGCATGGCTGCCGCGCAGGCGCCGGAACCGGTCAGCCACGGCCGTTTCGAGCAGGTGCCGGTGCTGATGCCCAGGGGCGAGCCGCAACGGGTGGTGATCTGGCTGGCCGGTGCGGGCAATGCCGCCAAGCGCCAGGCCCAGGCAGAAAGCCTGCGCGCCGACGGTGCGATGGTGGCGGTGGTGGACACCGCGCACCTGTACGCCGTGCTGCGCAAAGCCGGCGGCACCTGCATGTTCTCGGTCGGCGATGTGGAAAATTTCTCGCGCTACGTGCAGGCCTTCTATCACATCCCTACCTACCGTCTGCCGCTGCTGGTGGGCGATGGCGAGGGCGCCGCGTTGGCCTATGCGATCGCGGCCCAAGCCAAGCCGCATGTATTGGCCGGCGTGCTGACCGACGGGCTCTGCCCAGCCACCGTGTCCAACCAGGCGATCTGCCAGCCGGGTGTGCGCCCGGGGACCAATACGCTGTTGCCGGTGCCATTGCAGATTCCCTGGGTGCTTGCGGCCAGCCAGGACAAACGCTGTCCGGCGGCTGCCGAGGAGGGTTTCCTCCAGCAGGTGCCGCAGGCGCGAACCTTCCGGCGCTCAGCGCAAGGCGACATCCTGCCCGGCCTGCGTGCCGCGGTCCGTTCGCTGGGCGAGCAGAAGGGCGTGGCGTTGCCGCCGCCGCCGGGCGGTCTGGCGGATCTGCCGGTGGTGGAGCTGCCGGCCAAGCCGGACGGCGACAGCGACGACGACACGTTCGTGATCTTCGTTTCTGGCGATGGCGGTTGGGCCGGGCTGGACGAAGAAGTGGCCGACGCACTCGCCGCGCAAGGCATTCCGGTGGTTGGCCTGGATTCGCTGCGTTACTTCTGGACCGAGCGCACGCCGCAAGGATTTGCCGACGACCTGGATCGCATCGCCCGCATCTATGCGCAGCGCTGGGATCGTCAGCGCGTGGTATTGATCGGGTTTTCGCAGGGGGCCGACGTGCTGCCGGCAGCCATCAACAAACTGCCGGCGGCGACCAAGCAGAACCTGCGCATGACGGCGCTGTTGTCGGTCGGCAAGCTGGCCGACTACGAATTCCACGTCAGCAACTGGTTGGGCTCGGATGACGAGGGCCTGCCGATCGCACCGGAAGTTCAGCGCCTGCCGGCCGGCACGACGGTGTGCATCTACGGCCAGGACGACGACGATGCGCTGTGCCCAAGCCTGCCCGCAAACGTGGCCAGGCGGGTCGCACTGCCGGGCGATCACCACTTCAAGGGCGATTACGCAACCCTGGCCAAGACGATCATGGACCAGTTGCACGCGCTGTCGAAGCCGTAAGGCTGGACATCGTTTGATCTGATGGCGCCGACCATGGCGCCTGCCTTGGCCTTGGTCGGTTGTGCGGTGCCGCCTCCGGTCTCGGGGCAGGCTGTAACTCCATCCCTGGAAACTCGGTGGCGGCATTCATGCCGCCATCCAGTCCCGCCCCGAATGGCACACCGCGCTTCCATGATGTGCGGCAGCTTGCTGGCAAACCGGCATTTCATGAACTGGAATGCGCCTGGGATTTCGACATCCGCGCTGGTGAGCGGCGAAGCAGTGCCGCCAGATCGGCATGCCTGCCGCCAGCGTCCCGCCAGGCTTACTCCTGCCGTCCAGGATCGGCCGAGATCAACCGGGTGACATCCAGCAAGGCGGCCGGCAAATGCATGCCGCCGGGGGCGACCAGGTAGCGTGGACGCCAGGCCGGGGCGAACTTCGACTTGAAGCGGCGCAGACCGCTGAATCCGTAAAAACGCTCGCCGTGCCGCGCAACCAGGCTGGCGAAGCGGTTCCAGCGCCCGGCCAGGCGATGCTCGGCCAGGCCCGACAACGGCGCCATGCCCAGCGAGAACCGCGTGTAGCCGTTGGCCTGGCCCCACAGGAACAACTCGATGAACAGGAAATCCATGGTGCCCTTCGGTGCCTGCGCGCTGTGCCGCATCAGGTCCACCGAGAGTTCGCCGCCGGCCGGTGCCCACCACACGTTGGCGAATGCCACGATCTGTCCTTCGGCCTCGGCCACCGCCACCGGGAAGCGACGCAGGTAATCCGCATCGAAGCTGCCCAGCGAAAAGCCTTTCTCTTCGCCGGATTTTTCTTCCAGCCACTGTTCCGACACCTCGGCCAGACGCGGCAACACCTCCTCCACCTGGTCGGGCTGCAGCATGCGGAAGCTCAGGCCGCCGCGCTTGCCGCGATTCCAGGCCTGGCGCAGGTCGGCGCGGTCGCGGCCTTCCAGGGTAAAACCTTCCAGCGGCACGATCGCCTCTTCGCCCAGCTTGACCAGGGTCAGCCCCATGTCGAGATAGGTCTGCCAGTACCGTTCGCCGACCTGGTAGAACACCGGGCGCAGGCCCATGTGGTCGGCCTCTTCGCGGAAGCGCCAGATCAGCGCGCACGCCACCTCTGGCGGGCCGACCGGGTCGCCCATGGAAATCAGCGAGCCGCCATAGCGCTGCATCATCACAAAGCCACGGTGCTGCTCATCCAGCAGAAACGCCTTGTCGCCGGTCAGCGCCAGGCAGGCCTGGGTATCGGTGCTGGTGGCCAGGATCGGTGCCAGCGTCTGCAGCGTCTGTGCATCGGCCGCCGGCATCGGCCTGCGCCCGCCCCGCAGCAGGCGCGCCATGCCGAACACGATCACGCCCACGCACAGGATCAGCGCGGCGCGCAACGCACGCGGCGCATTGGCCGAGGTAGCGAACTGCCACCACAGATCGTTGCTGTATTCGACATGGCTGTAGACGAAGAACAGCAGCCAGAACGTGGCCACCAGCACCAGGCCCAGGTTGCTCAGCCAGCGCCACGACCAGGCTTCGTCCAGCAGCGCGCCCTGGCGATAGAACTCGCGCCGCGCCGCCCACAGCGCAACCGCTGCCAGCGCCGCCGACAACGACACCGAGATATGGCTGCCGCGCAGCAGCGCCAACGGCGGCAGCAGCAAGCACACGCCCAGCGCCAGCACCCAGGCCGCATGGCTGCGGCGCTGCAGGCCCTGGCCGATCAGCAGCAGCATCATGCCGCCCAGACTGACCAGCAGATGCGAGGTTTCGATCAGCGGCAGCGGCGCCACTTCCTGGCGCGCGCGCGGTGTCGGCAGGGTGCCGTCGATCACCAGCGCGGCACCCACCGCAAACACCGCCAGCGCCAGAATCTGCGGCAGCCACGGCCGCAGGGTCTTCCACACGGTACGCGCGGTGCTGGCGCCGACGCGTACCGGCGCGCGCAGCCCGGAGGCGGCCGCCATGACCACCGAGATCAGCAGTGGCACGATGTAATACGTGACCCGGTAGGCCAGCGCGGCCGCCAGGACCGCGGCGGGGGTCACGTGCGGCAGCAGTTTGAGCAGGCTCCACTCGAACACGCCCAGGCCGGCCGGCACGGTGGAGATCAGCCCGGCCACCACGGCCACCAGCCAGATGCCGATGAAGCCGAAGTAGCCGGTACCGGGCTCCGGTGGCAGCAGGACGTAGAACGCGGCCGCGGCCAGGCCCAGCTCCACCACGCTCAGTGCGGTGACGCCCAGCACCGTGGTGCGGTCCGGTAACCAGAACCGGTGGGTACGGATGCCGAACTCACGGCCCTGTTTACCGACCAGTACCAGCATGGCCCCGTAGCCGACCAGCAGGACGATGCCGGCGATGCGGATGGCCTGCGCGGTAATCGGCAACGCGCGCGCGGCCGCTTCCGGTTCCAGCAGCAATGCCAGACCCAGCAGCACCCAGGCCCCGAAGATGAAGCCCAGGGTGCTCATCAGCACCACCTGGCCGATCTCGGCCAGGGTCAGGCCTACGCTGCCGTAGCCGCGCAGTCGCACGGCGCCGCCGGTGAGTGCGGCAAAGCCCAATGTCTGCCCGACCGCATGCGCCATGAAGGCGGTGATACCCACCCGTGCCGGGTGCAACTGCTTGCCGGTGCGCTTGAGCCCCACCCAGTCGAAGCCCACCAGGCACGCGTAGCTGCTCAAGCCGAGCAGCAGCGTCAGTGCGATCTGCCCCGCGCCCAGCGCACGGAATGCATGCCGGATCTGGCGGTAACCGTGGTCGGTGAACTGCGACGACAGCGCATGCAGGGCCATCGCCAGGATCGCCAGACTGATGACGACCGGCAGGGCGCGACGCCAACCGCTGGCGGACGTTTCGGAAGACGCGGGGGTATCCGTCATGAGGGCAACGGGATCTGCTGAAAGGGAAGGAGGATGCATGCACGAGGTGTGCCGCGGGCGCGTTTGCAATGCATGGGCCGGTCGGGTTGAGGGTGCATGCAGCGTGGTTGCGAAGGTGCCGACATCCAGTGAACGCCTGGTTCGATCGTACCGACACAGTGTCTGTGCGGGCCGGCCGCGCGCATCATAGGGCAAAGCCGCACACGCGTGCCGAACGAACACGACAGGACCGCCATGACAGTTGGAAGGCAGACAGGCTGCTGATGCGCAATCCACCCGATTCCCCAACGTTCGCGCCTCGCGCGCGGGCCATGCCGCCGCGCTGGAGCGGCCACGCCGGCCGCGTCGCCGCCATCGCGGGCATGGTCTTCATCGGGCTGGTGCTGGTGCTGCAATGGTTGCGCCGCGATCTATGGTGGGTGGATGCGCAACTGAGCGCCTATCTGCACGGCCCGTATGGCTTGTTGCTGCGCACCGCCTACTGCCTGCTGGCCGCCAGCATGGCGTGGCTGGCACTGGGTCTGTATGCGGCGTTGGCGCCGGCCGCGCGTAGCCGCACCGTGCTGGGTTTGTTCTGGATGGCGGCAGTGGGCCTGTGCATGGTCTCGATCGGCGACAGCTGGATGCCCGAGCTGGCGCCGGAGGCGGCCGCGATGGTGCACGTGCTGTCTGCGGATACGACGTTTCTGTGCGTCATTGCGGCGGTGCTGCTGCAGTCGTGGTACTTCCGGCGCGATGTGCGGTGGCGTGCGCACTTTCCGTCGGCCTTCCTGCTGGGCTGGGCAGCGTTTGCGGTGTTGCTGTTCCATGTCACGGTGACCAGCGCACCCTTGGGCATCAGCCAGAAGATCGCCATCGTGCTGATCGTGGTCTGGATGGTGCGCGCGGGCACGGTGTTGGCGCGCTGCGAGCGCGACGGGGCTGCACGCCTGCCGCATTCGCGGGACAATGCAGGGGTCAATCAACCGTAGGAAGCCTGAAATGCTGCAGCGATTCGATGCCGGTCCGCGTATGTCCGAAATGACCGTCCATGCCGGCGTGTGTTACCTGGCCGGCCAGATTGCCGAGGACACCAGCCAGGACATCACCGGGCAGACCCGCCAGGTGCTGGGCGAGATCGGCAAGCTGCTGGCGCTGGCGGCCAGCGACAAGACCAAAATCCTGCGTGCGGAGATCTTTCTCGCCGACATCGCAGACTTCGATGGCATGAACAAGGCCTGGGACGAGTGGGTGCCGCACGGCTTCACGCCTGCCCGCGCTACCGTTGAAGCCAGGTTGGCGCGGCCGGAGTGGAAGGTGGAAATCGTGGTGACCGCCGCGACGGGCTGACCGCGTTCCTGGGTGCGGCGCTTGAAGCGGTGCGCGCGATGGCACGCAGCGCTTCAGCGCAACCAAGTGCCTGCTGTGCGGTTGTCGCAGTGCGCGCACGTACGCACGCGCGGTGCATGGTGGCCGGCAGTCATGTTCGCAACGACTGCCGGCGGTGCAATCAACGTTTGACGAAACGGTAGTGCGCCACGCCCCATTCGCGGCCCTGGTCGTAGCCGAACAATTCCGCGCAGGCCAGCCAGAACATGCGCCAGCGCTGCCACCAACGCTGCGCGTCGTCGCCGTAGGTCTGCTTCAACAGCGGCATGATCTGGTCGCGGTGACGGTCCTGGTTTTCCAGCCAGGCGTTGGCGGTCTTCTCGTAATGCTCGCCCGACAGCACCCAGCGTTGTTCGATCACCACGTCCTGCTGGAAATGCAGCAGGGTATCGGCCGCCGGCATCAGCCCGCCGGTGAAGAAATGCCGGCCCATCCAGTTGTCTTCGCCGGCCACTTCGAACGGGTAGGCCAGATCGCGGTGGCAGAAAATGTGCACGAACAGCTTGCCGCCCGGTGCCAGCCAGCTGCCGACGCGTGCGAGCAGGTCGCGGTAGTTGCGCATGTGCTCGAACATCTCCACCGAGACCACGCGGTCGAAGTCGCCCGGTGGCAGGGTCAGCGCGTTGACGTCGGCAGTGATCACCTGCACGTTGCTCAGCCCGCGCACGCGGCACTGCTCCAGGATATGCGCGCGCTGCGGGCGCGAGTTGGACACCGCCGTGATGCTGGCGTTCGGATAGCGCTCTGCCATCCACAGGGTCAACGAGCCCCAGCCGCAGCCCAGTTCCAGGATGCGCTGACCATCGGCCAGTTCGGCACGCTCGCCGTACAGCGCCAGCATGCGTTCTTCGGCGGCATCCAGATTGGGCGTGGTGGCGTCCCAATAGCAGCTGCTGTACTTGAGCCTGCGGCCCAGGCACAGGGTGAAGAACTGCGGCGGCAATTCGTAATGCTGGCGATTGGCCGCATCGGTTTCGATCGCGATCGCGCTGGCGCGCAGGCTGTCGATGAAGGCGCGCTGGCGTTCGCCGCTGGCATCGGCATCGTTGCCGCGCTCATCGCGCAGGCGCTGCGCGCACAGGCGACGGATGCCGTGGCGCAAGACGGCATCGGGCAGCACACCGGATTCGGCGAGCCGCGTGGCGAAGGCTTCTTCAGGCTGCGCGGAGGGCGGGACGGTAACGGTAGACATGCAACTCTCCAGGCAACTCAGGACGAAGGGGGAAGTGGAAAGAACGCGCTGGTGCTGCGCTGGTACTGGGCATAGTCCTCGCCACGCGAACGCAGCGCCTGCTGCTCGGTGTAAGGAATGCCGGTGAAGCGATACAGAAACACGAACATCACCACCGGCCCGAGCGCGCACAGCGCCACCGGCCACGGGCCGGCACCGACGGCCAGCGCCAGATACGCGAACCAGTGCACGAACTCGAAAAAGTAATTGGGATGGCGCGAATAACGCCACAGCCCGGCGCGACAGGTCTTGCCGCGATTGGACGGGTTGGCCTTGTGCGCCGACAACTGCCGGTCCGCCAACGCCTCGCCACCGACCGCGATCAACCACACGACGATCGCGATGCCTGTCCATACGCTCCATTCAGCATGTGGGTTGCTCGCAGCGGCGAGGAACGGCACGGCGAACAGCACCACCACCACGGCCTGGGCCAGGAAAAAACCGAGGAATTTGCGCTGGCTGCCGTTCCAATGTTCGCGCAACGCGCGGTACCGGCCGTCTTCGTGCGGGTCGCCGAAGACGCGCACGCCCAGGTGCAGCGCCAGACGCGCCCCCCACACGCCCCCAAGCACCGCCACCAGCACGCGCGGCAGCAGTGCACCATCGGCCATCCACGCACAATACGGCGCCGCCAGCGCCAGGCAGCCCGCCCACAACACATCGACCGGGCCGGCGTTGCCGCTGCGACGCTGCCACAGCCAGCCGACCACCATCACCACGCTTGCGAACACGCCCACATGCAGCAGCGGCCAGGCATTCATTGCAGTTCTCCAGTGGGGTCATCGGGCAATGGTCGCGCCAGCCGGCGTGCATACAGCGACAACACGCCGCAGGCCACGCCCCAGCCGATGCCCACGGCAAGCACGGCGTGCAGGGAAGGCGATTGAAATTCCACCGCGTGCCAGCCGCGTTGCGCCAGCCAGTACGAAAATGGCCCGAAGATGGCGCCCAGCAGCACTGCCAGCCACGGCCGCTGCATCGCCGCGGCCAGCGAATGGTTGAGGGTGAGCGCAAAGCCCAGCCACAATGCCAGGATCCACGGCGGCGCCAGCAGGCTGCCCGGCCACGGCGCGGCGTAGCGCACCCAATTGCCCGCTGCGAGCGTGGTGTCCAGCAGCAATCCCAGCGACAAGGCTGCGACCATCAACTGCACGTCGCCGGGTGAGCGTCGCGATGGCCACAGCTGGTACAGCGCAAAGACGGCCAGCGCCAGCAGCGTTGGCCAGATGCGCGCATGCGCAGCGGAACCGACCGCTATCAGCCACAGCACCTGCAGGCCGAGGTAGTTGCCGAGCTGCTTCATGCGTCGGCGGTGAGGCCCGGCACGAATTGCGGCGGGCGTGCATCGGGCTTGTTTAGCCACAAATGCACATCGCCGATCGAGCGTTCCAGAAAACCGGTCTCGCAATAGGCCAGGTAAAACTCCCACATGCGGATGAAGCGCTCGTCGTAACCCAGCGCACGCACCTGCGGCAACTGCGCCATGAAACGCTGCCGCCACGCGCGTAAGGTCAACGCATAGCTCGGGCCGATGTCTTCCAGATTGAACAGGCGCAGATCGCTGGCGCGCGCGATCGCGCCGGTCATCGCCGCGACCGAAGGGATGAAGCTGCCCGGGAAGATATGCCGTTTGATGAAGTCCACCGAATGCAGCGCCTGTTTGTAGCGGTGGTCTTCGATGGTGATGGCCTGGATCAGCGCTTCGCCATCGTCAGCCAGCAGGCTGCCGACCTTGGCGAAGTACGTGTCCAGATACTGGTGGCCGATGGCTTCGATCATCTCGATCGAGACCACGCGGTCGAAGCGGCCTTCCAGGTCGCGGTAGTCGCGCAACAGCACCGTCACCCGATCGCTCAGACCCGCCGCGGCGATGCGTTGGTTGGCCAGTTCGAACTGCTCGCGGGAAATGGTGGTGGTGGTGACGCGGCAGCCGTGTTCGCGTGCGGCGTGCAGCGCAAAGCCGCCCCAGCCGGTGCCGATCTCCACCACATGATGGTGCGGCGCCAGGCACAGTTTCTGGCAGATGCGTTCGAGCTTGCGGGTGGCCGCGCGCTCCAGCGCCGCTTCGCCCAGCGCCTCTTCGCCATCGACAAAGATGGCCGACGAGTACATCAGGTTTTCATCCAGGAACAGCTTGAACAGCGGGTTGCCCAGGTCGTAATGCGCGGCGATATTGCGCCGGCTGCCGCTGCGGGTATTGCGCGCAAACGCATGCAGGCTGCGCATGGCCCAGCCGCCCAGGCGCGCGGTGCCGGTCTCCATCGCGTCCAGCCGCTCGCGGTTGCGCAGCAGCAGCCGCATCAACGCCACCAGGTCGTCGCACTGCCATTGCCCATCCATGTACGACTCGCCCGCACCGACGCTGCCGTTGAGCGCCGCCTGCCGATAAAAGCCGGGGTCGATCACGCGCAACTGCATCTGCAAGGCCTGCGCGCCAGTGGCCGTGCCAAGCGTGGTGACAGTACCGGCTTCATGCAGCTGCAGCTGCCCATCGCGCAGTTGCCCAAGCGTGGCCAGCAGGCGCTTGCGCAGCAGACGGTCCGTCCAGGAGGCCGCGCGCGGCGCAGCGTGATCGGGCAGGGACGTGGCGTTCATCGGGGTTCTCGCACAGGCGGGTGAGGGTGGTCGTGGACCGGGTTGCCGCGCAGCCACAGGCGCAAGGCCTGCCAGTGGATGGCGATCACCACCCACACCGTCATCAACGGATAAGCCAGCAACGTGCGCGCCAGGTTGCGCGCGCTGAGCGGTTGACGTTGCAGCACCATGGTGGCGTCGAAGCGGCGCGTGCTGCTGTTGTCGATGGCACCGCCGGCATCGTCGCCAACGGCGTCCAGCACATCCATGTGCACACGCAACTGCGCATCCGGCACGCTGAAGCGCCAGTCGTAGCGCTGCTGCATGCCCATGAACGGCGAAACGTGGAAGCGCTTGTCGAAGCGCCACGCATGCACATCGCGATGCGTGCGCGCCTGCGCGACCGGCAGTACGTAGGTATGGCGTTGCTGCCAGGGCGTGTTGGTGATTTCTGCCACGATCCAGCGCAGGCTGTCGTGGCGATCGAAGCAATAGTAGAAGCTGACCGGGTTGAACACGTGACCGAAATAGCGCAGATGCGTCAGCAGCCGGATCGCGCCCTCGGGACGCTCGCCGGTGTGCGTCTGCACGCAGTCGCGCACCGCCTGGTCCAGCGGAATGCTCGCATCGCCCAGATAGTCGCTGCGCCGGAACTGCGCCAGATTGGCGCGCCCCACCGACCACAACCAGCGTCGTGCGAACACCTGATCCAGCTCGGACAGATCCAGATACATCAGGAACAGGCGATAGCGGAAATGCAGCGCCTTGGGCATGAAGCGCCGGTGCCGCACCCAGCCGGTGTAGATCGCGCTGCGCAATGGCCCCGCCACGCGACCGGCGCCGCTGCCCTCGGTAGGGGGCAACGGCACCGCGTCGGGATGGGCTTCGCGCAGCAGCTGCATCACCAGTGCACTCCCAGGCCATGCGCGACGTCCACGCCGCTGCGCAGGCCGTCTTCGTGGAAACCGAAGCCCCACGCGGCGCCGGCAAACCAGGTGTGCTGCACGCCCTGGATGTCGGCCTTGCGCGCTTGCGCTGCCACTGCCGCCGCGTTCTGTACCGGATGGCGGTAGCGCATGCGCCGCAGCACCTTGCCGGGGTCGATCTCGTGGTTGCGATTGAGGCTGACGATGAACGGCTGCGGTGACGCGATCGACTGCAGTGCGTTCATCCAGTAGCTCACCGTGCAGGCGGCGTCCGGGTCGGCCGGCACGTGCGCGTTCCATGCTGCCCAGGCGCGATGGTCGCGCGGTAGCACGCTGGCATCGGTGTGCAGCACGGTGTCGTTGTCCTGGTAGGTGATGCCACCGAGGATGTGTTGTTCGGCCGGCGTGGCATCGCTGAGCAAACCCAGCGCATCGTCGGCATGGCAGGCCAGCACAACGTGGTCGAAATGTTCCTCGCAACGCGAAGCCTTCAGCACCACGCCATTGGGCGTGCGGCGGATTGCCTGTACCGGCGTGGACAGGCGCTCGATCACCTGCCAGCGCCGCCGCAGCGCACGCACATAGCTGTTGGACCCGCCACGCACCACCTGCCACTGCGGGCGTCCGCTCAGTTGCAGCATATGGTGATTGGCCATGAAGCCGATCAACTGGCCCATGGGAAATTCGAGAATGGTCTGCGAGGGCGAGGACCACAGTGCGGACGCCATCGGCACCAGGTGCTGGTCGCGGAACGCATCCGAATAGCCGTGCCGCTGCAGATACACGCCCAGCGTGCTGAAACGCTCATCGCCGTGCAGCACCGCCGGTGCCTGGCGATAGAAGCGGCGCAGGTCGGCCAGCATGCCCCAGAAGCGCGGGCTGAGCAGATTGCGGCGCTGGCAGAACAATCCACTCAGGCTACCGGCGTTGTATTCGAGCCCGCTGCGTGCATCGTGGACCGAAAAGCTCATCGTGGTCGGCTGCGCGGCCACGTCCAGCTCGGCGAACATGCGCGTGAGCAGCGGGTAGTGCTGCGGATTGAACACAATGAAGCCGCTGTCCACCGCATAACGCTGACCTTCCAGGTCGATGTCGTGCGTGTGCGTATGCCCACCCAGATAATCGGCGGCCTCGAACAAGGTCACCTCGTAGCGCCGCGACAACAGCCATGCTGCACCGAGGCCGGCGATTCCGCTGCCGACCACGGCAATTCTGCCCTCGCTCATCGCTTCACCCGTTCGGCGCGCTGGGTGAGCAGCTTCGGCATCGGCTTGAGGTCCCACACCAGCCCCACCCACGACATTGCGGTGAGTCCATACCAGGTCATGTCGTATTCCCACCATCGCAATCCCTGGCGCGCCGAGCCTGGGAAGAAATGGTGATTGTTGTGCCAGCCTTCGCCGAAGGTGAGCAATGCCAGCAGCCAGTTGTTGCGGCTGTCGTCGCGGGTGTCGAACCGCCGGCTGCCGAAACGATGCGCCAGCGAGTTGATGGTGAAGGTGGCATGGAACAACGCCACGGTGGAGATCACAAAGCCCCACACCAGCAATTGCGCGCCGCTGGTCTTCAGCGCGGGCGCAGCCACTGCCAGCCAGTCGCCTAGCAGGTACAGGCCCAGCGCCAGCAGCACCGGCATCACGATGTCGAAGCGGTCCAGAAAACGCAGTTCGGCAAAGCGGCGCAGATCGGGAATCACGTCCCAGTCGGTGCGGAAATTGCGCGGGGTCAGGAACCAGCCGGTGTGGCTCCACCAGAAGCCATGCTGCGCCGGCGAATGCGGGTCGCGGCCGGTGTCGGTATGCCGATGGTGGTTGCGATGATGCGCCGCCCACCATAACGGCCCGCGCTGCACGCAGGTGGCCCCAATGGAAGCGAACACGAATTGCAGCACCCGCGACGTCTTGAACGCGCGGTGCGAGAAGTAGCGGTGATAAAAACCGGTGAGCGCGAACATGCGCAGCGCGTACAACGCCACCGCCATGCCCACCGCAAACCAGGACGCACCGACCCAGAACACTGCCAGGCAGGCCAGGTGCAAGGCGATGAAGGGCACCGCACGTAGCCAGTCGATGCGATCGGCACGCGCTTCGTCCAGGGGCTCGTCGGTTTGCGAATCCACCCAGCGCCGCAGGCTGCCGACGCGTGCGGCCAGGCCGCCACGCGGTGGTGCGGTGGCGGGCTGCGGCGCTGCGGCGTGAGGGTCCAGGCCAGTGCTCGGCACGCGTGATTCTCCATAGAGTAGTCGTGACCCAGTACGGACGCTGCCGGCAAACAGATGCACCAGGCCGCTTGATCGTCGCACGCATGGGTGGGGTTCGCTTGGCGTCGCGAACGAATCGCGCAGCTGCGCACACATTGCCCGCGCCAGAGAAGACAGGCGCGGATGAGGCTGTTTTGGAGAGCCCCGCCTGCGGAGTGCCTGCAGGCGAGGTCAGGCGCGCTGGATCAGGGAGCCATCGCCAGCGTGCTGATGCCGCCCTTGGCCACCACGGTGCCGGTGGCAACGCCACCGGGTGCGCCGCCTGGCGGCTCCAGCGTGACGGCCAGAATGGCCTCGTTGCTCAACATGGGCATCAACTGATCGGGAATCTGCGCACGGCGTGCACGTTGATCGTCGAAGGTGCCCATCGAATGCGCCTTGCCATCGGGGGTGATCAGCCACAACTCCGGCACCTTGCCGGCCGTGGCGGTGCGGTCCAGCGGCGTCACCGTGATGGTGTGCTTGTCGGCGTCCATCAAGGCCACATAACCAGGGCGACCGTCTTCGGTGGCCAGGGTCGAGGTCATGGCGATCCCGGTCGCGGCAGGTGGATTGGTCGCAGGCGGGGTGACCGGGGTCTGCACCACTTCGCCGGTCGACGGCGGTTGCAACGGTGCCGGCGGCGTACGCAGGTTGAGCAGGGCGAGCACGCACACCGCTGCCGTGGCCAGGCCACCGACGCTGGCCCAGCGCCAGAACCGCACGCTGTTCCACAACGGCGCTGCAGGCGCGCTCGTGCTGACCGGTGCTGCAGAGGGCACCGCGCGCAAGGGCGTGTCGAAGCCCAGCGCCTGGCGCACGCGTACCCACACCTGGTCCGGTGGCGTCTGCGCCACGATTTCCTCCAGCAGCGGCGCCAGCAGTTCCTGCCATTGCAGCACTGCCTGGGCGAACTGGTCGTCGGTGGCGATGCGTTGTTCGGCCGCCAGGCGTTCTTCTGCGCTCAGCAGGCCAAGCACGTATTCGCCGGCAAGCACGTCGCGCGGCGGTTCCTGGTCGATGGGAAAGGGCGTACTCATCGTTCCAGACATGCCTTGAGTTTGGCCAGACCCCGACGGATCCAGCTCTTGACCGTGCCGATCGGCGTATCGGTGCGCGCGGCGAGTTCTTCGTAGGTGATGCCTTCGAAGAACGCCGTGCGAATCAACTCGCTGCGCGGCGGTTCCAGCTCGGCCAGGCAGTGATCGATGCGCCGGCGCGTGCTGGCGCGCTCGGTGCGATCCAGCGGCGAGGCATCGCTGGCACGCAGTTCGCCGGCATCGTCCAGCGCCACGTTGCGGCGCTGCGGCGCGTTGGCGCGCAGATGGTCGATGGCCTTGTTGCGCGCGATCATCGCCAGCCACGTGAGCCCGCGTGCGCGGCTCGGGTCGAACTGTCCGGCCTTGTGCCAGATCAGCGTGAACACGTCCTGCAGCACCTCTTCGGCTTCGGCACGTTGCGGGATCATCCGCAGGCACACGCCGAACAGCTTGGCGGAGGTCTGCCGATACAGCGCTTCGAAAGCATGCCGGTCGCCGCCGGCGGTTGCGGTCAGCAGGCGTCCGGTCTCATCGTCGTCGTGGCCAGGAATGGCACTCATGCGGTCGGGCGTTGGGTGAGGTGGGGGCGATGCTACCGGACTGGGCCGAGCGTGTCTTTCACTTACGCTGGAACCACAGCAGCACCGCGGCAAGCAACAACAAGATCTCCACCCCGGCAAGCGCAACAGTGGGCGTAGAGACCGGCCACAAGCGCGAGAGCGAGACGCTGCGGAACAGCACGATGGGGGCATAGAACGCCAGGGCGACCACCAGGCCGGTGCGGGCTTGGTCGATCCACGCGAAGTAGCCGAACAGGAACGCCATGCCCAGCTGCAGCCCGCCGTAGATGACCAGATACTCCGACTGCCCGGCCGGCGAGAGCTGGGTATAGCCCACGGCCGTTGCGGTCTTGGCTGGAGAGAGCGTGCACCACACCGCCAGGACGAAATAGAGCACTGCATTGATCCAGAGATAGGCTTTTGCCACGACGCTGCTCCTGTACGGGGAATGGGGGCCCGGGCCGTTGTACGCAAGCGCGCGTGGTCGGACGTGAAGATGGCGCGGGCGTGGTTCACGGGGCGCTGCACGAGGTGGCCAGCGGCTGCTCGCGCGCCTGACGTAATTCCTCGGCACTGGCCGCGCGCGCTGGGGTGTCCGGAAAGACGATGCGCACGCGCGGATAACGGCCGTTCGCATCGCGCAGATTGCCGACCCCGCGGAACTCGAGCAGCCGCTTGTCGGCGAGCGAATAACGCACCTCCAGCGATGGCACCGCCGCGCCGTACCAGGCATCCAGACTGATGCGGAAGCGCCGCTGGCCGGCAGCATCGCCCAGGCGTTCGACCCGGAAGCCCAACCGCCGCTGCAGGCTGGGCAAGACGAAGTCCACCTTTTGCGGCGCACGTGCAATGGCGTCCCACTGCTCGCGCAGGTAGGCGTCGAACCCGGCATCGATCACCCGCGCGCCGCCGCCAGGCGGCAGCGCGGTGCGGCGTTCGGGTTTGCCTGGGGCGAGCTGATACATTTCGCGTGCGCCATTGCGTTGGCGCACGCCTTCGCGATACCCGTCGCGTCCATCGATCAGGCTGAAATCGGGCGAGCTGCCGCCGCCATCGACCTGCTTGCGCGCGAACGCTCGCCCGTCCGGGCAGCGGTACAGCACCAGCCGCCCGCCGCCGTCGAGCAACCAGTGCGACTCGCGATACCGCAACGCGCCGCTGTCGCCATCGAACGCATCGCCATCCACCCGCGTCACCGCGGCTGCGCCGAGCGGCACGCTGGCCAGCACCAGCAGCAACAGCGGCGGAATCGGCCGGCAACGGACGGTGAGCGCGGCGAGGGTGGCGGCAAGTGGACGCATCGGCAGATCCTCGATGGGAGTGCCTAGCAATACGGGCGCGGCCGCAGCACGGATGCGCCAGCTGCGTCAGGACGTTCCTGACGGCGAGGTGGTTGTGGGCGCCTGGCGCGGCTAGCCTGGAAGTGGTTGGTGGCGGCGTTGATGGCGCTGACGGTGCTGGCGGCGGCATGGTGGTGTGCCGTGACGAGTGGGCTTGCCGCAATGCGCGAACGAGAGTGACAACAACCGGTGCCACATGCCAGGGCGAGCGCGCATGGTGCAACGTTTCGAACGGTGGGCGCATGCGCAGCGCGATCACCTGGCCTGCTTGGGCTGCGTGGCTCGCGAGCGATGGCTGCCAACGGTCCGCAGTATGGGGCATCGGCATGTCGGGGCGCAGGTTTCGTGCGCATGCCGACGGCGCGCAGCCAAGCGCCGTTGGCACCCGGATGGTTGCACGAATGCCAACCCGCCTGCGGCGGTGTCGATGCTCTTGGTGCTGGCCTTTCGACCTGGATGCGGCAGACCACTGATCGATCAGTGGCATCGCCTGCATGTCGCGCTTGCTCGAATCTGCCTTGCGCAGCAGGTGACCATGCATGGAATGCATGCCAACCCATGACCACAGGCATCGGCTGGACGCGGCATCGCGCCAAGCGCTGCGCTCAGGCGGTTGGATGCAACTCGATGCAATCCACCGGGCAGGCCGGCAGACACAGTTCGCAACCCGTGCACAACGGCGCGACCACCGTGTGCATGTGCTTGGCGCCGCCAACGATGGCATCCACGGGGCAGGCCTGGATGCACTTGGTGCAGCCGATGCAATCGGCTTCCACGATCCAGGCCACCTGCGGCAGCTTGTGTACGCCGCGACTGCGATCGTAGGGACGTGGCGGCACGCCCAGCACCTGCGCCAAGGCACGTGCCCCGGCATCGCCGCCGGGCGGGCAGTGATCGATCGTCGCCTGGCCATCTGCCATCGCCTGCGCATACGGACGACAGCCGTCATACCCGCATTGCCCGCATTGGGTCTGCGGCAGCAGACGGTCGAGGCGTTCGACCAGATCGGGTGCAGGGGCAGGCATCGCGGTCATCTCAATGCAGCAGATTGCCGCGATACCAGCGTTGTTGCGCAAGCGCGAGCATCGGTTTGTCTTCCCGGCTGTCGCCATAGGCGTGCACGCAGTCGTACCGATGCAGCTCGTATTGACTGCGAATCCGCGCGACCTTGTGCGGCCCGCAATCGCCGTCGGCGTAGCGCCCGCTCAAGACACCTGCAGTGTGTTCCAGCCGATTGCAGATCAGCGACAACCCATGCTGGGTGCACCACGGTTGCAGATACAGATCCAGCGATGCCGACACCAGCACTACTTCATGTCCCTGCGCCTGATGCCAGTCGATGCGTTGCATCATCTCCCCGCGCAGCATGCCCGGCAGCGCGGCGCGTGCGTACTCGGCGCCATGCGCGTCCATCTCTTCGAGCGAGCGGCCGCTAAAGACCAGTCGCGTCACCCGCGCGCGCAGTGCCGCTGCAGACACCACGCCCATCCGGAATCCCAACACCCATGGCCCCGCCTGCCATCTCGCCGCCGCAATCTGCGCCGGCGTTGCCACCTTGCGCAGGAAACGGCCATAGCTGTCGCAAGTGGTGATGGTGTGGTCGAAGTCGAACAGGGCCAGGTGCATGGAGGCTGGGATTGGGGAGTCGGGAGTGGGGATTGGTGAGAAGCCTGGTTTTTTGGAGCTTGCCTTCTCCCGTTGGGAGAAGGTGTCCCGCAGGGGCGGACGAGGGTACGCGCGAAGGCACATGTAGCTGGAACGGTACCAGGGCTTGGCCCCGTACCCCCATCCCAACCCCGCTCCGCGCCCCGGCCCGCGCTAGCAGCGCGGGCGCTCCAAGGCATGCGCGCCAGTGGCGCGCAATCCGTGCCTTCTCGCCCCGGCAGGAGAGGGGCTTTAGAGTGCGCTGTTCGCACATCCCTCATTACGTCGTGTTTCCAGCACGTTTTGTCAGCCTCTCAAGCTTAAATCGGTGTGTGGATGTCGGGTGCGGCGATTTCTCAAGCTCGCAATCAGCAGACCTTGCAGACCGAACGGACTCCGCTTTTACGAATCCCGAATCCCGAATCCCGTCACCTGACCGGCATGCCCGGCTGTGCGCCGCTGTCGGCGTCCAGCAGCGCCAGGGCGCCGCCGTCGAAGCCAGCCGACAAGATCATGCCTTCGCTGATGCCAAAGCGCATCTTGCGCGGGGCCAGGTTGGCAATGAACACCACGCTGCGGCCGACCAGCGTTTCCGGTTCGCCGTAGCTGGCGCGAATGCCGGAGAAGATCTGCCGCGTGCCCAGTTCGCCGGCGTCCAGTTCGAAACGCAGCAACTTGTCCGAGCCTTCCACGAATTCGCACACCAGCACCTTGCCGATGCGTAGGTCGAGCTTGGCGAAATCGTCGATACCGATGAGGCCGGGATTGGTGGTTTGGGATTCGGGATTCGCAACGGCGGCAGGCTTTGGGTCAGCCTTGCTCGGTGCGGGCTTGGTGGTGGTGGCTGGTGCTGCGGGTGCGGCGAGGGTGTCCTTGGAAGCGTCGGTCATGGCGTCGATCAGTTTGGGGTCGATACGGGTAAACAGGGCGGTGTAGGGCTGGATCGTGTGCGCTGTCAGCGGGCCGATCACGTCTTCCCAACTGGTCATCGGCGCCGACAGGAAGGCCTCGGCTTCGGCGCAGGTGCGCGGCAGGATCGGCTTGAGCGCGGCCACCAGGATGCGGAACAGGTTCAGGCCCTGCGTGCAGACCGACTGCAGCTGCGCATCGGCGCCATCCTGCTTGGCGATCACCCACGGTTTGGTGTCGTCGATGTATTTATTGGCCTCGTCGGCCAGTGCCATGGTCTGGCGGATCGCGCTGGCGGCATCGTTGCGTTCGTAGGCCTCGCGGATCGGTGCCAGGGCGGCGACGAAGCGGTCGTACTGGGCGGCATCGGGTAGTGCGTCGGCCAGCTTGCCGTCGAAGCGCTTGCCGATGAAGCCGGCGCAGCGGCTGGCCAGGTTGACGAACTTGCCGACCAGGTCCGCATTCACCCGTGCGATGAAATCGCCCAGGTTGAGGTCAAGGTCGTCCACGCCGCCGGAGGACTTGGCCGCGAAGTAGTAACGCAGCGCTTCCGGTTCCAGGCCGACATCCAGGAAGGTCCGCGCCATCACGAAGGTGCCGCGCGACTTGGACATCTTGGCGCCGTCCACGGTCAGGTAGCCGTTGACGTGCAGCCGGGTCGGCGCGCGGTGGCCGGTGCCGTGCAGCACCGCCGGCCAGAACAGGCCGTGGAAATTGACGATGTCCTTGCCGATGAAGTGATGCAGCTCGGTCTGGGTGCCGGCCACCAGATGCGCATCGAAGTCTTCGCCCATCTGCGCGCACAGCGTCTTGAAGCTACACAGGTAGCCGATCGGCGCGTCCAGCCACACGTAGAAATACTTGCCCGGCTGGCCGGGAATCTGGAAGCCGAAATACGGCGCATCGCGCGAGATGTCCCAGGCGCGCAGGCCGCCTTCGGCGTCCAGCCATTCCTTGAGCTTGGCCTTGACCCCGGGCAGCGCCACATCGCCGGCAAGCCACTGCCGCAGGAAGCCGTCGAAATGGCCCACTTCGAAGAAGAAATGCTCCGAATCGCGCAGTTCCGGGGTGGCGCCTGAAATCACCGACTTCGGTTCCTTCAGCTCGGTCGGCGCATAGGTGGCGCCGCACACTTCGCAGTTGTCGCCGTACTGGTCGGCGCTGCCGCAGTTGGGACAGATGCCCTTGATGTAGCGGTCCGGCAGGAACATGCCCTTGGCCGTATCGTAGAACTGCGCCACCGAGCGCCGGCTGATGTGGCCGGCAGCATCGAGCTTGGCGTAGAAGGCTTCGGTGAGCTCGCGATTGACCGGCGAATTGGTCGAATCGTAGTGGTCGAAGGTCACTCCGAACGCCGCGAAATCGCGCTCGTGGCTGGCCTGGACGTTGGCGATGAAGGCTTCCGGGGTCACCCCGGCCTTCTCGGCAGCCAGCATGATCGGCGTGCCATGGGTGTCGTCGGCACAGACGAACCAGGTCTTGTCGCCGCGCAACCGGCGTGCGCGCACCCAGATATCGGCCTGGATGTAGCCGACCAAGTGGCCAAGATGCAGCGGGCCGTTGGCATACGGCAGGGCGGTAGTGACGAGTGCGGTGCGGGTCATGGCAGGCGTAATGCGGGGGACACGCGATTATCGCACTAGTCGTGAGCCGGGATTGGGGATTGCTCAAGGCAGGATCAGGCCGCCTGCCTGTCGAGCCGCGCGGCCTTAGCCATCTCTGCAGCAGCGGAAGCAATGATCCCGCTCATAGGACAAGCCCCAACATGCGCCTGCGCGCAAAAAAAGGCGCCCCGAAGGACGCCCGCTTTTGCAATCACCAATCCCGAATCCCGAATCCCGAATCGATTACTCACGCACCCACGTCTGGGTCCGGCCCAGCGCTTCGATACCGACATAGCCGCGCATCTGCAGCTTCTTGCCGCCGTCGGTGAGGGTGATCTTGGACTTGTAGGTCTTGCCCTTGGCCGGGTCGAGTACCGAGCCACCGCTCCACACCGCGGTGCCGTCGGGCTTGAGGCCCCACAGGATGGTCATGCCCTTGATCGGCTTGCCCTTGAGCGCGCCATCGCACTTGTCGCAGACCGGGTTGGGCCCCTTGGACGACTGCAGGATCTCGACCACCTTTCCGCTCAGCGTGCCATTGGCGGCCTGCTCGATCTGCACCACCGATTTGGGCTTGCCGGTTTCATCGTCGATGGTCGTCCAGCGGCCTACCGGCGAATCGGCCGCATGGGCCATCAGCGAAGCGGCCGCCAGCGGCAGGGCGAGCAACAGGGTCTTGAAGGTCTTGCGCATGGTTCCCCTCCCAGGGTTTGCTTGGGCCACCGTCGGCGGCCTGAACGCGAATGTATCCCGTGGAGTATGGTTGCGGAAAGATGCACTGCGGGATGCGTTCATGCGTGCGCTGCGGGCATCGCCGTGGCCCAGGCCGGTGACTGACCTTGCGCTGATCGCGCGCCACAGCAGACGCGCGGGAGCAGCGCATGCCGTGCCCTGTCCTGCGCCTGCTGCTTCAGTGATCGCCGATCAGTTGGCCGCCAGGCTGATCCGCTTCCGATTGTCGTCCGGCACCCGGTCAATCAGCTTGTTGTCGGGGTCGAAGCCGGCTTCGACGGGCAGGGCGTCCACCGTCAGCGTGAAGCTGGGCGTGGCGCTGGTGACGTGCCGCCGCTGTAGCGCCAGCACCGGCGCAGGTGCGTTCTTGTCGGCGGGCTGGCCATAGATCCCGACCTCGATCCAGTCGTCCATCGGCACTGCATGTTCCTTGCCGCGCCCATCGGCCTGCAGCTTGGCCGCCTGCGCCTGCACGGTCACATCGAAGCGTCCATCCGGGCGCTTGCGGGCCTGAGCGCTCACCACACGGTTGTCGTAAAACGTGATCCTTTCGAACAGGTCGGTGATCATTGCTTGCTGATCGGGGCCTGCTTCGGCACGAATGGCCTGTAGCAGTTCGGCCGAGGTGGTATAGGGCGGTTGCTGAAACGCCTTGGCCTGCAGGAAGCGCTGCAACGCGCGATTGAGCGCCTGTTCGCCGATCTCCTCACGCAGGCGATAGAACGCCAGCGACCCCTTGCGGTAATGGATGTACTGCTGGTTCTCCACCCGGTACAGCGGCAGCTCATCGATCGTTTCGCCGCCGCGCCCTTCCAGGTAGCGGTCCAGTTCGTATTTAAGGAAGCGGCGCATGTGCGTGCGCCCGTATTCGCGCTCCATCACCATCAGCGCCGAGTACTGCGCCAGCGATTCGGACAACATCGTGGCGCCTTGCACATTCGCACCGATCACCTGATGCGCCCACCACTGATGCGCCACTTCATGCGCGGTGACGTAGAACACGTAGTCGATGTCGTCCTTGTCGCGCAGGTCGGCGATGAACCCGATCGATTCGGAGTAGGGGATGGTGTTGGCAAACGACTGCGCAAACCCCGCATAGCCCGGGAACTCGATGATGCGCACCTGATGATGCTGGTATGGGGTGAAATTGGCTTCGTAATAGGTCAACGATTTCTGCACGCCTTCGATCATGCGTTGCACGTTGTACGGGTGCTTGGGATCGTAATAGATCTCGATCGGAACGTTTTTGTAATAGCCCTTGCGCGCCTGCCAGCGCGCCGACAGGTACGCATAGAAGTTGAGCATCGGGCGATCCATCACGTAGCGGAAGCAACGCCTGCCAGCCTGCCGGAATTCCTTCTGCAGATAGCCCGGTGCCAGTGCAATCTGGTCCGGTGCGGTGCAGATGGTGCTGGCGAAGCTGAGCCAGTCGGCATCGTCGCTGACGTAGGTGTTGGCGCGTGCGGCCTGGTCTTCCAGTTTGGGCATGCGCGTCGGTTCGCCCAGGCCACGCTTGCGGCGGTCGTTGCGGTCGGTGATCTCGGTCTGGGTGTTGTAGCCGAACCAGGGCAGTGCCTGACTGTTGAAGAAGCTGCCGTTGGCGACCAGATCGGTCTGTGCCTGCCCGGCGATGATGCCATGCGGGTGCTGGTCCACGCGGAAGCGGAACACGCGCTCTTCGCCAGGTTGCAGTGGGCGCTGCAGGCGATAGATGCGGTAGCCGGCCGGAATGTCGTGGGTGATCAACGTCTGCCCGCCCAGGTCGACGTTCACCAGGCTACGGTCGCCCGTGCGCCCCTGCATGCCGATATGCACCTCGTTGATCGGCGCGCTATGGGAATTACGCACGGTCCAGGTGGCATCGATCACGACCGACTGCGTTTCCGGGTGCAGATCGACATGATTGTCCACGGCAATGATGCGCGGCTGCGGCAGGTCCTTGTACTTGCGGTAATCGCGCTCGTAGCGTGCCTGCAGGTCCAACTGCTGCTCCGGCGACAGGAAACTGTTGTAGACGTTGGTGTTCCAGTACAGCCAACCACCGATCGCCGCAAAGCCAAGCAGGCTCACCGCCAATGCCGCGCCGGTGGGGCTGCGCAGACGCTGCGATGCCAGGCGCAGCCGCTGGCGCAGTCCATGGCCGACCCCACGCGGCCAGAACGCCGAGGACAGCAGCAACAAGGCCAGCAGGAACACGCCCCAATAGCCCTGGAACCACAGCTGCCCGGGCAGGAAGTGGCCGAAGCCGTTCATGTCCGAATACGGTGCGTTGGGCCAGCTTCCGAAGTTGTACAGGTTCTGCGTGTAGTCCAGCATCGACAACACCGATTGCCCGATCAACACCAGCATCAGCATTGCATAGCCGACGAACTTGTTGTTGCTCAATAACTGCAGCACCAGTGCCATACCGCCCATCAGCACATACAGCACCGACCCAAGCGCCAGGGTCTTCAGATACAGCAGCGGCTCGATCGTGGTGTAGCCACGGCCAAGTTGCAGCGCGATCGAGGTCAACGCACCGGCGAGCTGGAAGCTGGCGATCACGGCCAGCAAGGCGACGAACTTGCCGAGCAGGGGAACCCAGTCCGGCACCGGCATGGCATCGGTGATGCCGTCGATGCGGTTGCTGCGTTCTTTCCATACCAGTTCGCCGGCATAGAACAGCACCACGATGATCAGCAGAAAGCTGTAGCTGTTCTGCAGCGCTTGCAGCATCAATGAGGTGACCGGCAGCACGGCGGTGCCGTACATGCGTGCATTGAACAATGCGGTGGGGATGAAGTTGGCCAGGCCCAGCACCAGCAGCACCACGAAGGGTGCGCTACGCAGCACGCCGAGCGTATCGAAACGGATCTGGCGCAGCAGTTGCCGAAAGGCGGTGCTGGCCGCGAAGACGGGCGTCACGCTGAGGCGGGTGGTGTTGACGCGCACTCCGGCTGCCTGCGCGCTGGAGGATGCGGCAGGCACCGCGCCGCGACGACGACGCGTGCCGCTGCGTTCGGTGCGGAAAAGTGCAAAGGTCGCGGCGAACAACACGCCGCTCATGCCCAGCCACAGGGCGCGATTGGCGAGCAGGTAACCCGTCAATGGGGGAAGCTGCAGGTTGCGTTGTTCCGCCGACCAGTAGCGCAGCGTTTGCGACAGTGCGCGGATGCCGAGTGGATCGGACAGGGTCGCAACCCAAACGTTGTCCAGGTCCGATAGCAGCGCCCGGCTCACGCCATACAGCACGAAAAACACGATGACGCCGATGTAGACCCACAGAATGCTACGCGTGGTCACCGCAAGCACCGACAGCAGCGCGGTGGTGAACAGCAGGTTGGGCAGCACCAGCACCAGCAGCGACCACAGGTACGGCAGCAGCGCGACCGGCCCGAGCCTCGCCTGGTCGATCCATGGCATGAACTGCGCCACAAACATGCCCAGCGCGATCACCAGATACATCACCGTGCCGGCAATCAACGCTGCGGCGATGCGGCCTGCCAGGTAATCGCGGCGGCGCACCGGTGTGGAAAACACCAGCTCTGCGAAGCCCAACTCGAAATCGCGCAGCAAGGCATTGCTGACAAACAGCGCAGCCACCAGTAGGCCGAGCAAGGTAAAAATCGCCAGCACGCTGGCAATCACGGTTGGCGCATTGCGCAATACATTGCCGATACCGCCGCCGATCTGCACGGCATCGCTGGACAGCGCGGCGAAGGCCAGTAACGCATACAGCGCGGCCAACAACCACAAAAACGGCGAGCGCAGTTGTTCGCGCAGCTCGAAGCGCAGGAACGCCAGGATCATGGCCGTGCTCCGTCAGGCAGCCAACGCCTGCTTGCGCAGGCGCTGGAAATAGACATCCTCAAGATCGGGAGCGACTTGTTCGAAACCCGGTTCCGGGCAGTCCGCACTGAACACGTGGATCACCGGATGGCCGGCGATCAGGCGTGTGGACAGCACGGTGAAGCGCGCTTCGTAGTCGGGCAGGGTGCTCTTGCTGACCTGCTTGCGCCAGACCTGCTGGCTGAGCATGTCGATGGCATCGGCCGGCCGTCCGGTCAGCAATACCTGTCCCTTGTTCATGATGGCCATCGTCGGGCACAGGTCGGTGACGTCTTCGACGATGTGGGTGGACAGGATCACCACCACGTTCTCGCCGATTTCGGCCAGCAGATTGAGGAAACGGTTGCGTTCCTCCGGATCCAGCCCGGCGGTCGGCTCGTCGACGATGACCAGCTGCGGGTTGCCCAGCAGCGCCTGCGCAATGCCGAAACGCTGGCGCATACCGCCGGAATAGGTGCCGAGCTTGCGCTTGCGCGCGTCCCAGAGATTGACCTGCTGCAGCAGGCGTTCCACCACTTCCTTGCGCTGTGCCCGGTTGGTGAGCCCCTTGAGCACGGCGAAATGATCGAGCAGGTCGAGCGCGCTGACCTTCGGGTACACGCCGAAATCCTGCGGCAGATAGCCCAACCGGCGCCGCAACAGGTCCTTGTCCTTGAGCACGTCGATGCTGCTGCCGTCGGCAGCGGTCAGCGTCACGCTGCCCGAGTCCGGCTCCTGCAAGGTTGCCAGCGTGCGCATCAGCGAGGACTTGCCGGCACCGTTGGGGCCAAGCAATCCGAACATGCCGCGGGGAATGTCGAGCGAGACGCCTTGCAGCGCATGCACGCCATTGGCGTAGGTCTTGGACAACGCGCGGATCTGCAACATGGACGGTCCTGTGCCCTGGGTTGTGAAGATCTTCAGGGCGTTGCCGCATGGCCGCATGCGCCGGAAGTCATGTCACATCGACGCACAGACGCGGTGGATGCGACCGCACCGCGCAACCGGCTGCGAGGTCTGCCGGTTCTAACCGACCTCGTACAACTCCAGCGGCAGCTCGTCCGGGTCGGCGAAGAAGGTGAAGCGGCGTCCGGTGTATTCGTCGATGCGGATGTCTTCGGTCGCCACGCCGTGTGCGTTGAGATGCGCGACCGCCGCATCCAGATCGTCGACGCGAAAGGCAAGGTGGCGCAAGCCGCGCGCTTCGGGGCGGCTGGGCCGCAGCGGTGCGTTGGGGAACGAGAACAGCTCGATCTGTCCGCCATCGGGCAGCGCCAGATCCAGCTTCCACGAATCGCGCGCCTGTCGGTAATGCTCATCGAGCACACGCAGGCCCAGAATTTCGCAATAGAACCGTTTGGATGCCGCGTAGTCGCCAGCGATGATTGCCACGTGGTGAATTCCGGCGAGCATCATGCGGCGCTCCACCGCAGTGTTTCAGGCAATGCGATCACTCTCGCCGTGTTCGAGCATGCGCAGCGCGTGGGCGCACTGGCAATCGAACGCGCAGCAAGCTCGGCATCGCTTGCGCGGGAGGCACCGTTTGGATTGGGCCTGCGCGTAGGCAGGGCCGCGGTGGCGAGGCGGCGCGCGGATGTGTGCAAATCCGGAAGGCGGTGATGGGGCATGGGAAGGGGCGAGCAGAGACCGATCAGCAGCATACCCGCGCACCAGTGAGCGGTCTTGCATCACAACTCGACTGCGCGCGGCTTTGCCCGTCTGCGTGCGCGTGGCAGGATGGAGTCCCCCGATCAGATGCCCCCATGCCCGAGCCGTCGTCCGCCACCGCACCGCAGTTCCAGCGCAGCATGCAGGTGCGCCATCTGGTGATGCTGTCGCTGGGCGGCGTGATCGGCACCGGCCTGTTCTTCAACACCGGCTACATCATTGCCAGCACCGGCGCGCTGGGCACGGTACTGGCGTACCTGATCGGTGCACTGGTGGTGTACCTGGTGATGCAATGCCTGGGCGAGCTGGCGGTGGCGATGCCGCAAACCGGTGCGTTTCATGTGTATGCCGCGCGCTACCTCGGCCCGGCGACCGGCTATGTGGTGGCGTGGTTGTACTGGTTGACCTGGACGGTGGCATTGGGTTCGAGCCTGACGGCCGCAGCGTTCTGCATGCAGTACTGGTTTCCACACAGCCCGGCGTGGCCGTGGTGTCTGCTGTTCTGCGCGCTGATCTTCGGCCTGAATGCAGTATCGGCGCGCTGGTTTGCCGAAGGCGAGTTCTGGTTTTCGTTGATCAAGGGGATCACCATCCTGGTGTTCATCGTGCTTGGTGGCGCGGCGGTGATCGGTCTGTTGCCACTGGCCGATGGTTCGCCCGCACCCGGGCTGCGCCATCTGCGCGCCGACGGCTGGTTCGCGCACGGTACGCTCCCGATCTTGATGACGATGGTGGCAGTGAATTTCGCATTTTCCGGCACCGAGTTGATCGGTGTGGCGGCCGGCGAAACCGCCCAGCCTGCACGCGCGATTCCGCTGGCAATCCGCACAACGCTGGCGCGGCTGGTGGTGCTGTTCGTCGGCACGGTGCTGGTGCTGGCGGCGCTGCTGCCTGCCAGCCAAGCGGCCGTGGAAACCAGCCCGTTCGTGCGCGCCTTCGCGCTGCTGGGCATTCCATATGCAGCCGACATCTTGAATGCGGTGATCCTCACCGCGATCCTGTCGGCGGCCAATTCCGGCCTGTATGCGGCCGCGCGCATGCTGTGGTCGTTGGCCAATGAAGGCACGTTGCCGGGCGGCCTGGCGCGCTTGACCGGCCGCGGCATTCCGCTGCGTGCCGTATCGCTGAGCATGCTGGGCGGCTTGCTGGCGCTGCTCACCGGCGTGTATGCGCCCGAAACGGTGTTCGTTGCGATCTCGGCCGTCTCGGGCTTCGCCGTCGTGGTGGTGTGGCTGAGCATTTGCGCCGCGCATTACCGCTTCCGTCGCCAGTGGCTGCGCGATGGCGCTGCGCTGGAAACGCTGGCGTATCGCGCGCCGTGGTACCCGTGGACACCGATTCTGGGCTTTTCGCTGTGTCTGCTCGCCTGCATTGGCTTGGCATTGGATCCGCAGCAGCGCATTGCGTTGTGGTGCGGTATTCCGTTCGTCGCGCTGTGCTATGGCGCCTACGCACTTACCCAATGGCTTGCGGCCCGGAGACTGCACGCATGACGATTCTTCCGCGCCAACCGCGCCCCAATGCGCCTTTCAGCCAGGCCCTGCAACACGACGGGTATGTGGTGCTGGATGGCGCGCTGGCCACCGAGCTGGAGCAGCGCGGCTGCGATCTCAACGATGCGCTGTGGTCGGCGCGCGTGCTGATGGAGCAGCCGGAGCTGATCTATCAGGTGCATCGCGATTACTTCGCCGCCGGTGCGCAATGCGCGATCACCGCCAGTTACCAGGCCACGCCGCTGGGATTTGCCGCGCGCGGGTTGGATGTTGCGCAAGCGCAGGCGTTGATCGCTCGCAGCGTAGCGCTGGCGGTGCAGGCGCGTGCCGATCATCTGACGCTGCACCCGCATGCCGCGCCTTTGTGGGTGGCAGGCTCGGTGGGACCGTATGGCGCGTATCTGGCCGATGGCTCGGAATATCGTGGCGACTACGTGCTGCCGATCGAGCAGTTGATGGACTTTCATCGTCCGCGCATCGCGGCGCTGGCTGAGGCTGGCGTGGATCTGCTGGCCTGCGAGACGCTGCCATCGGCCAGCGAAATCGTGGCCCTGCGGCAGTTGCTGCAACACGATTTTCCACAGCTGCATGCCTGGTTTTCCTTCACCTTGCGCGATGCGGCGCATCTGAGCGACGGCACGCCGCTGGCGCAGGTGGTGCCGGCGCTGGACGCCTGCGCGCAGGTGATCGCGGTGGGCGTCAACTGCATTGCGCTGGATCAGGCGACCGCTGCATTGCATAGCCTGTCGGCGCTGACCGCGCTGCCGCTGGTGGTGTACCCGAACTCGGGCGAGCACTACGACGCCAGCGACAAGCGCTGGCATGCCGGCCGCGGGGCTGCGCTCACGCTGGCCGACCAGCATGCGCACTGGCTGGCGGCTGGCGCGCGCTTGATCGGTGGCTGCTGCCGCACCGCACCGCGCGATATCGCCGCGCTGGCGGCGGCGCGTGCGGCGGAGTGACCCGGCTTACGAACGCGCACTCGCCCCGCGTGTCACACGCGGCCGGCATCGTTGGGATTGCCACCGCAGCATGCCAAGGGCGAGGCGAAGCCGGGCTTTGCCAAGCACTCCAAGCCTCAACCTGAGGCAATCCCAAGGCCAACCCGCAGTGACGGGTCAGCAGCGTCCAATCATCGCAGCCGCGCGCTTCACCCCTTCTGTGTGGCGATCCAGCGCTGGATCTTGTCCTGCAAGATATCCAGCGGCACCGAGCCGTCCTTGAGCACTTCGGTGTGGAAGGCGCGGACATCGAAGCGCGGACCCAGCTCGCGCTGCGCCTGCTCGCGCAATTGCGCAATCTTCATCTCGCCCACCTTGTAGGCCAGTGCCTGGCCGGGAATGGCCATATAGCGGTCTACCTCTGCTTCGGCATCGGCGCGGCTCATGGCGGAGTTGTCCACCATGTAGTCGATGGCCTGGGTACGCGTCCAGCCCTTGCTGTGCAGGCCGGTATCGGTGACCAGGCGAATCGAGCGCCACAACGCGTTCTGCAGATAGCCGTAGTAGTTGTACGGGTCGTCATACAGCCCTAGCTCGCGGCCAAGCGATTCGGCATACAGACCCCAGCCTTCGATGTAGGCCGTTTCGCCGCCCAGGCGGCGGAACTTGGGCAGGTCGGTCAACTGCTGCTGCAAGCCCAGCTGGTAGTGGTGGCCGGGCACTGCTTCGTGCAGGTACAGGCTCTCGGCCTCCCAGGTCTTGCGCGACGGCAGGTCCGAGGTGTTGACGTAGAAGATGCCCGGCGTGCTGCCGTTGCCGCTGGGGCGCATGTACGAGCCGCTGGCCGCCGATTGCGCACGCTGCGGTTCCACCGCACGCACTTCCAACGCCGGCATGCCCTGGGTGTTGAACAGCCGCGGCACCGCCAGCTGCACGCGGCCCTGCAGGCTGCGGTACGTGCCCAGCAACTCGGTGTCGCTGCGGAAGCTGAAGCGCCGGTCGGTCTGCATGAACTTGTAGAACTTGGGCAGGTTGCCGCGGAATCTGACCTGCTTGGCCAAGGTCTGGATGTCGCCCTGCAGGCGAGCGACCTCATCCAGGCCGATCTGATGCACCTGCTCGGGGGTCAGGTCCGTGGTGGTGCTCTGGCGCACATCGTAGGCGTACCACGCCGCGCCGTTCGGCAATGCCGCCAGCCCATCGCTGTCGCGGCAGGCGGGCAGGTATTCGGTGGCGATGAAGCCGCGCAACGCGCGGTAGGCCGGCATGATGCGCACTTCGATCATGCGCTTGTACTCGGCGGTGATGCGCTGCTTGTCGGCCTCGGGCATGTCGGCGGGCAGGTTGCGCACCGGACCCCAGAACAGGCTGTCTTCGGCATTGCGCGCGATGATCGCATCCAGCTGCGGCAACACCTTCTGCATCAGCACCTTGGGCTGCACCACCCTGGCCTGCATGCCCGCACGCATGTTGGCGATGGCCTGCTCGAACAGCTCGGGAATGCCGAGCGCACGCCGCGACCAGTTGTCGTAATCCTTGACCGTCTTGAACGGCTGCGCGCCGGTACCCGAGCCCAGCACCACCGCGATGCTGGCGATGTTGTAGAACTGGTTGATCGGCAGCATCCAGCTGGGGAACTGCTCGGCGGCCAGCGCGCTGCGCGCATCGCGTACGAAGATCTGGTAACTGAGCAGATCCTGTCCGCTCAGCCCATCGGGGCCCAGCGCCTCGGCCTTGCCCAGCCACAGCACGGTGAAATCGTGCGACTGCTGGCGGAACGCCGGCGACAGGAAGTTCGGCAACTGGTCGTTGTAGCGGCTCTCACCCTGGAAGGTGGCCTGCAGCGAGTTGAGCTTGAGCGAGGCGTCCCAGTACTGGTCGTACAGCAGGTTGAGCTGTTGCGCCTTGGTCAGCACCACCGGCGCGGCAACCGCGCGTGGCCTCACCTTGGCGGCCTTGCTGCCCTTGCCCTTGGTGCTCTTGGCTGCCGGCTTGGCGGTCTTCTTGCCTTTGCTCGCCTTCGCGCGCGTTTGCGTGGTCTGTGCCTTGGCGGTCTTCTTCTTGGCCGCATCGGCCGGCGCCGCCAGCGACAGGCTCACGAGGGCGGCCATGGCCAGGGACAGCAGGCGGGAAAAGCTGAGGGGCATTACCGGCTCCGGAAACAAGCGAGCGGGGAGCTTGCCCGATCCGCACGGTTACGGCCACCCATTGGCGGCATACCGCCTATCGGCAATTCATGCGGCGCATGGGCGCGGTGCTGTGCCCGCGCGATGTGGTGCGCTGCGACATGGCCAGCCAGGCTGCATGCAAGTCCCAGCTCGGTGGGCCGGCTCGCAGCGCCGCGATGCGGACCACTGTCGGCAAGGTGTGGCCGCCGCACCCCATTGCGGCGTGACGATCCTGGCTGGGAGGCAGCCCGGCTCAGTCGGCAGCGGCTTCTTCGCGCAGCTGCTCGGCACGCTCGGCGCCCAGGTACGCCGTAATGCCGCGGCGTGCCAGATACAGCAGCGGGATCAGCAAGACCGCAAAGCCCATCTTGTAGATGTAGTTGAGCGTGCTCACTGCCAGAAACTGGTCGACCGACCAATGCTGCGGGCCGAGCACGAAGGCGATATAGATCACCACGAAGCTGTCCACCACCTGCGAGACCGCAGTGGAGCCGGTGGCGCGCAGCCACACGTGTTTTTCGCCAGTCACGCGGCGGATGCGGTGAAACACCGACACATCGATCAACTGGCTGAACAGGAATGCCACCAGCGAGCCGCCGATGGTCCACAGCCCTTGCCCGAATACTGCCGCAAACGCCGCCTGGTAATCGGGCACGCCCTGGTTTTGCGCCGCAGTGACCCACCAGCCAGCCGGCGCCAGCGCGATGGCCGCGAATGCGAACACGAAGCCGTAGCCGATCAGCGCCACCGCCACCCACGAGATGAAACGCACCCCGCGGCTGCCGAAGAACTCGTTGATGGTGTCGGTCATGATGAACACGATCGGCCACAGCAAGGTGCCGGCGGTGAAGCTGAGCGAGCCGCGCTGGCCGAACAGATTCCAGTTCAGTGGCGCAATGCCGAGCGTGTCTTCCAGCGCGAAGATCTTGACGCCAATGAACTCGGCCAGCGCCGCGTTGACGCAGAAGAAGGCCGCCAGTGCAATGAACAGGCGTACCGCACGATCGTCGAGGGTGCGCACATGGGTCATGGTGTCAGCGATCCGCAGTTCGGGTGAAGGGAACCGATTCGGGCGCCACGGCGCCACCGGAAATGATGAAGCTCATCGCCTGATCCACGCTCCAGTCGGTGGGCGTGAGCAGCTCCACCGGCACGATTTCCAGGTAGCCGGAGGTGGGGTTGGGCGTGGTCGGCACGTAGACTGCGGCCAGCTCGCGGCCGGTGCCCTGTTCCTTAATCACCCGGGTGACCAGGCCCACCGATTTCATGTCGCGATGCGGGAAATCGATCAGCACCACGCGCTGGGTGCTGCCGGGCTGGGTCTGCAAAATGTCCAGCAGCTTGCGCGCGCTGTCGTAGACCACGCTGGCCAGCGGAATGCGCCGCATGATGGCCTCGAACCAGCGCAGCAAGCGCTGGCCGATCACGCGCCGGCTCAGGATCCCGACGAACAGGATGACCGCCACCGTGGCGATCAGGGCGATGGTGTTCTGCACCCACAGCGCCTTGAACCAGCCCAGATAATCGGGGAACGAGGCAGCGATGCGTTCGGACAACGGCACCACCCACGGGCTGCTGATGCCCGAAAGCAGCGAGAAAACGAACTTCACCACCACCCAGGTCAACCAGACCGGTAGCAAGGTGAGCAACCCGGTCAGAAAGACCCGTTGCAGGGAAGGGCGGACGTGCGGAGTAGGGGATTGGGACATCGGCATAGTGTAGGCATTCGGCCACGCTCGGTGGAGCTGGGGCCGGGGTCTGGCAGCAGGCATTCGCGATTGGCAAAAGTGTTTCGCGTGCCTCAAGCCGGCGCAATCCCGTCATTCCGGTACCCACATCGACACAGGCGTGGCGGTACCCGCAGCCCAGCGGCAGCGGGCGACCCGTGCAGCCCTTCTTTCATTGGGAAGCATGGCGCGCAGAGGCGCAGGGGGCGACGTCTGCAGCGCCCGGATCCTGATGAGACCGTCGCCCATCGCCAGCGCGTGGTGTGGTTGCCCAGTGTCACGCAGGTTGCCAGACGCACCGCTGCCGATGGTCTGCAGCCCAAAAGAACGCAATACGTCAGTGCCCGTCGCGGGCCTGTGCCGATGGCACTAAGATGCGCAGCTCCCAGGGACGGATCGTTCGCACGTGCTCGCCAAATTTCTCAAAGCCGCCTTGCTCGGTGTGTGCATCCTGATCGCAGCAGCGCTGGCGCTCTATGCGATCTCCAGGCATTGGCCGATTCCCGAATCGCAGCGTCAGGCGTTGGCGCAGCTGCGCCAGCCGCTTCCACCGTTGCGCGGGAGCAACATGTTCGGGGCGCTGTGGTCGCTGTCGTACGCGATTCCGGAGGCGCAGCGCGAGGCAGTGCTGGCCCAGGACGTGGAGCGATTCAATCGGCTGCCGGAGCATGCGGCATTTCAAAGCGCCGCTGTGGGCTATCGGCGCTTGCCAGGTTGGCCATCCAGCGCGCCTGCGCTGTGCATGGCCAGCGCTGGCGGATGCTTGCAGCGCGTGCGCGAACAACCGCAGGCCTATGCCGCTGCGTTGGCCGCACAGGCACCGATGCTGGAGCGGATGCGGGCGTTGTCGCAACACGCCGACTATCGCAGCCCGTTCCGTCCACGTGTCGATACGCCGTTGCCCGAACTGCCGCGCATGCCCTTGTCGATGACGGCCAGCGCCTTGGACTTTGTCCAGGGGCGCACCACCCAGGCCTTGTCCGGTGTCTGCACCGATGCGCAGGTTGCCCGTGTCCTGATGCGCAGTAGCGACAATCTGGCGATCACGATGATTGGCGCGGCGATGCTGCGCGGCAATGCGCACCTGTTTGCCGACATGCTGGCCGAATTGCCGGCGCAGCATCCCTTGCCTGCGCAATGCGCCGCTGCATTTGCGCCGCTGCCGGTGGATGAGATCGCGCTGTGTCACGCGTTGCACGGTGAATCGCGGATGGTGTTTTCGATGCTGCAGGAGGATGCGTTGACGCAAGGCGGCCAATCGTCCTGGCAAGACCGGTTCCCGCTACGGTTGCTGGACGACGAGCGCACCCAGGCCTTGCTGGCGCCCACCTTCACCTGGGCCTGCAGCGCGCCGGTGCGGACCTTGCTGGCACAAGATCAGCCGGTTCCGCAAACGCTGATCCCGTTGCCGCAGACCGCATCGGTGGCCTGCATCGCCAATGCAACCGGGTGTTTGCTGGCAAGCGTGTCGCATCCGGACTACGCCAACTATCAGCGCAAGATGCAGGACACCGCCGCTGCATTGCGCGCGCTGTCTGCGCTGCAGTGGTTGCGCGATCATCCTGCGCAGACAATGCCGCTGACGCAGCGGATCGCCGCGCTACCGCCTGCGTTGCGTGGACAGGTGCGCCCGCTAGGCGCAGGAAACGACGGCAAGAGCCTGATGCTTCGGCAGTACGCACGACCGGAGGGCGGGGCAGGCAATGATCGCTGGCCCGTGCCAGGCAGTGCGATCGCGGCCACACAGGCAGCCTCATCGGCTCGATGAAACAAGACGCCTTCTGCACTGCCAGGCACAGGGCGCAAGACTGGTACAGGCGGTCTACGCTTGCATGAGTAATGTTTGTATCGGCAGCAGCTGCCTGACGACCGCCGGCGGACAGCCGTCAAAGCCGGGCGAGCAGTCGTCAGGTGAGCGTGGAGGCGCGCATGAATCGCCGTGCGTGGCCATGCCGATGCGAACCATCGGCCATGCCTGCCTGGCATCTGCGCAGGGGTGGGGTGGCTGCCTGAAGCGGCCGGAGGTCAGGACGACTCAAGGCCGTGAATGCACTGTGCGCGTCGCTGTCTCCGGCCGCATGACGCATGCGGCCTTGTTCGCTGTCATCGGCATGCCGCACGTAAAGGACGACATGCCGCGTCCTTGCGGGACGCGGCATGTGATGACGCCACTGTTGTTGGAGATGGATCGCGCACCCAACCGCTGTGTTCAGAAGCGGAAGTTCAACCAGCCCATCACGAAGGTCGAGTCGCCGTAGCCGGCCTTCTCCAACGCCGGCCCGGCCATCAGATGTTCGGCGCGGAAGGTCACCGACCAGTTCGGGTCGATGTTCCAGGTGGCGTTGATGCGCGGCATGGTCCCGATGCGGCGCTCGCCGGTGTTCTGAGTGCGTGCGTAGGCGCGCGCCTGGTTGTTGTAGATCGCATCGCTGGTGGTCTGGCGCCACAGCGTTTCCCACTCCAGGTTCACGGTGAGCTTGGAGGTCGGCGAGAACGTCAACGTCGGTGCGGCAGTGACCAGGTTCACCGGGCCGAAGAACGTGGCCCAGCTGAAGTAGATCGTGTTGCCGTACAAGAAGTTGTTGTTGCGCAGCGTGCCGGTGCCGGAGGTGCCGCCGCCACCGGAAGCGATCTCGCTATGGAAGCCCAGGCGCGGCTTCCAGCCCGATTCGCTCAACGACCAGGCGTTGGAGGTACTGGCCATGTAGGCGCGCAGGTCGCGTCCGCCGAAGCTGCCGCGCTGCACGGTCACGAACGAGTCGGTGCGCAGCTTGCCCACGTTGCCCCACAGGCGCAGGCCGTAGTAATTGCGGTTTTCTTCTGCGGTCTGGCGGCCCCACACCTGGTTGTCGTTGCGGAACTGATAGAAGAACGGCTCCAGGTACATCGGCTTGGCCGTCGCCAGGCGGTAGCCACCGACCACGCCGCGGAAGTGCCGCGAGCGGTCGATGCGATCATCGCCGAGGCCTTCGGTGCCATCGATGTTGAAATTGAAATCGAACAGGTCAACACGCGTCCTGTCGCCGACTGCCCAGGCGCGCGCGCCGTTGAAGGTCACGAAGATATCGGTGTTGTCGCGCAGCGCCATCAGCGTGGTCGGGCCATCGACGAACACCTGACGTCCGACGCGCAGGCCGGTGTCGGCGCTGCCGATACGGCCTTTCACGTCGAAGAACACCTGCTGCAGGATCGCGTTGTTTTCCTGTGTGCCGGTCTTGGTCCCCTCATTGCGCCCGTCCAGGCTGCCATGCGCCAATTCCGTGTACAGACGGAAGTGCTCGCCCACATGGAAGTCCGCACCGAAGAAGGCGCGCAGCAGATACTGCTGCTGCGAATGGCTGCCGGGAATCAGGCCCGGATTGGTGATGGTATTGCTGCGCACGCGCAACTCGTTGCTGAGCGACACATATACATCGCCGTCGTCGTTGAGCGGGATGTACTTGAGCGGATCGAACGGACTCTTGCGCTTGGACGGGTCCTTCAGATACGACCAGTCTTCGGCCCAGCGCACCTGCCACATGTTGCCGCCTTGCTTGGCACCCCAACCCTGCGCTTCGAGCGGATAGCCCTTGGCGGTGGCCGGAGCGGCGGTGACCGGCGCTTTCGCCGGCTCGGCAACGGCCTGCTCGGCATTGGTCGGCGCCGGCTGCACCTGCGCCAGGCCAAGACCCGGCAGCGCCAACCCGATCGCAAGGCACAAGCGCCGTGTGGCACCAAAGGAAGTATCAGCCATGGCCGCCTGCGCCAAGCGTGTCGTTTGCATCGTATTCCCCGTCGAAAGTGAAAACCCCTAGGCGAAAGGTATCGGCAGGGGGGACACCGACTGTAGTAAAGCCGTGCCAGAAAGGCAGTAACCCAAAGGTTCTAAGGAAGGTCTGATCAAC
>NZ_JAGHWR010000027.1:0-51219 GCF_017746155.1 Xanthomonas sp. D-36-1 | reverse complement strand
CTCGCCTCAGGCTGCTGAGGCGGGCAGAGGCAATAAAACTGCTGAGGCACTGGCTTCAAGTATTCGCTCTTCCAGGCACAACGATGCCATCGCGACGCCCTGCCAACGCTGCGCACCGCTTCAGAACGCACCACACCCCACTCTCACATGACCACAGTGGAGGCAGCCACTGACAAGGCAACGCATGGACACGAACTTCTGGTTGGAACGTTGGCAGCTGGGACACACCGGCTTTCATCAGCAAGAGGTGTTGCCGCTGCTGCAAAAGCACTGGCACGCGCTGGATTTGCCAGAGGAGTCGCGCGTGTTGGTACCCCTGTGCGGCAAGACGCTGGACATGCACTGGCTGGCGGCGCAAGGCCATCGCGTGCTTGGCGTGGAGCTGTCGCAGCTGGCGGTGACGCAATTCTTCGATGAAGCAGGCCTTCAACCGCAACGTCACACCAGCGCTGCAGGGGAGCACTTCATTGCCGGCCCGATCGAGATCATCTGCGGCGATGCATTCGCGCTGGACGCCAGCGTGCTGGCCGACTGCACGGCCGTCTACGACCGTGCCGCATTGGTCGCGCTACCGGCCGACCTGCGCCTGCGTTACCTGCAAACGGTCTACGCGCAGTTGCCCACACACTGCCGCGGCCTGCTGATCACCCTGGAATATCCGCAGGCAGAAAAGGCCGGCCCACCGTTCTCGGTGGACGCAACGCACGTGCATGCACTTTTCGATGCTGCCTGGCAGGTGGACCAGTTGGAACGGCGCGACATCCTCGATCAGGAACCACGCTTCCGCGATGAAGGTGTCACTGGGTTGTCGACTGCCGTCTATCGCCTGCAACGCCGCTGAAACGGCCGTCGAACCCGGCACGCCATCACGTCGCAATTGCATGGCGTGCATGCGGCGAGCGCCGCTGGCCGATCAGGACAACGCGGCATTGCCCCATGTGGCAGGCCTGCAGCAAACACGTCAAAACCCACTCCTGCAGCCGGCTGCAGGAGCGGCAGGCAGGTCGCACAGACCATCGTCGGGAATGGCCAGGCACGCATATTCCATGCCGAGCCGGTTCACGCTGCGTCAGCCAGCCAGGCGACTGCGCAGCGTCGTTGCCGGCTCAACCGGCGACATCGCCCTTATCGATCTTCGAGGTCTGGTACAGCTCCAGCCCGATGCGCTTGATCAGGCCAAGCTGCTGCTCCAGCCACCATGCATGATCTTCTTCGGTGTCCTGCAGCTGCTTGAGCAGCACGTCGCGGCTGACATAGTCGCCATGCTCTTCGCACAGCTTCATGCCGGCAGCGAGCGCAGCGCGCACTTCGTACTCGACAACCAGGTCGCGCTCCAGCATTTCGACCACGGTCTTGCCGGGGGTGAATTCGGCCGGGCGCATGTCCGGGTCGCCTTCCAGGAACAGGATGCGCCGCAGCAGCGCGTCGGCGTGCTCGGTTTCCTCTTCCATTTCATGGTTGATGCGCTCGTACAGCGCCATCAGGCCCTGATCCCCGTACCGGCGCGAATGCAGGAAATATTGATCGCGGGCCGCCAATTCGCCGCGCAGCAGCTGCTTGAGGTAATCGACGACTTCGGGATGGCCTTTCATGGTGTGCTCCAGCGACGCAATGCGCGCATGGTGCCCTAAGCCGCCGGGCAATGATCTAATCGGAATCACTTTCAGTTGCGCTTGCGGCCAGACCCGCTACGGTCATGTCCGCCGGCCACACTTTCACCGGGCTCCAAGGAACCGACAATGCGTCAATGGCTGGGCCGGCTGCTGCTGGGAATCGGGTTGCTGGTCCTGGCGGCCAGCCTGGGGCTGTATCTGTTGATGCGCGGCAGCCTGCCGCAGTTGGACGGCGACAGCGCGCTCAGCGGCCTGGCTGCGCCGGTCAGCGTGCAGCGCGACCGGCTGGGCGTGGTCACCATCGATGCAGCAAACCAGCTCGATGCGATGCGTGCGCTCGGCTACGTGCATGCGCAGGAACGCTATTTCGAGATGGATCTGATGCGCCGCGCACCGGCCGGCGAGTTGTCCGAGCTGTTTGGCGCCGAGGCCGTGGGCCTGGACAAGCGCAACCGCGTGCATCGCCTGCGCGCGCGCGTGCAGGCCAGCCTGGATATCGCCACCGGCAGTCAGCGCGCCGCATTGCAAGCGTATACCGATGGCGTCAATGCAGGACTGGCAGCACTGCGCGTACGGCCCTGGCCCTATCTGCTGCTGCGCCAGACACCGCGTGCGTGGACGCTGGACGACTCCATCCTCACCGGCCTTGCGATGTACGCAGACCTGCAGGACAGCGACAACCAGACCGAGCTGGCCGCTGCGCGCATCCGTGCCGTGGTACCCCCTGCGCTGGCGGCACTGTTCGACCATCAGGGCTCCAGTTGGGACGCGCCGATGTTCGGGCCGCCACAAGGCGATGCCAGCGTGCCGGATGCGGCCACGCTGGACCTACGGCGTCTACCGCATCTGCCTGCCGCGCCACACGCGGAAACGCCGACGCCGGGCAGCAACAACTTCGCGGTAGACGGCAGCCTCACCGCCGACGGCCGCGCCATCGTTGCCGACGACATGCACCTGGGCCTGCGCGCGCCCAATATCTGGTTCCGCGCACGCATGCGCTATGCAGACAGCAATGCGCCCGAGGGCAAGGTGGATGTCACCGGATTCACCCTGCCGGGTCTGCCGGCGGTGGTCGTGGGCAGCAACGGGCATGTGGCTTGGGCATTTACCAACAGTTACATCGACACTGCGGATTTCGCGCGCATTCCCGCACCTACACCGGGTCACCCACAGGCACTGACCAGGCACGTGGAAACCATCCGCGTGGCGGGCGCAGCGCCGGTGCAGTTCGAGGTCCGTGAAGCGACGTGGGGACCGGTATTGCACGTCAACGCCGACGGCAGCGCGCTGGCATTGCGCTGGGCGGCGCAGTTGCCCGGTGCGATCCGGTTGGACTTCGCCCAGATGAGCACGGCGGGCGATCTGCAGGCGGCGTTTGCGGTGGCCGACCGCTCCGGCATTCCGGCGCAGAACCTGCTGCTTGCCGATCGCAGCGGGCGCATCGCCTGGCGCCTGATCGGCGCGCGCCCCGCGCGCAATGCCGGGTGCGGCCCGAGCGGGATTGCCGAATTGGCGACATCGACGCCCGCACCTGAGGCAGCATCCAGCGCACCTGCAGAGACGGCTGCAACGCCTTCGATGTCGGGCACCTGCCTGCCATGGTCGCTGCGCAGCGATGCTGCGCCTGCGTTGATCGATCCGCCGTCGCACCGGCTCTGGACCGCCAACAACCGTATCGTCGATGCGCAACAACTGGCCACGCTTGGCAACGCAGGTTACGACCTTGGCGCGCGTGCGCAGCAGATTCGCGAGGATCTTTTCGCAAAGCAGCGCTTCAACGAACGCGATCTGCTCGCCATCCAGCTCGACGATCGCGCCGTGCTGCTCACGCGCTGGTGGCAACTGCTGCGTAGCGTGGTCGAGCACAGCAAGGATCCGGCGCTGCAACAGGTTGCACACGCCACGCGCCACTGGGATGGGCGCGCATCGACTGACTCGGCCAGCTATCGCATCGTGCGCCAATTTCGCAGCAAGACCATCGAGGCGGTGGAAGCCGGCCTGCTGGCACCGGCAAAAGCCGCACTTGGCGCGGAGTTCCTGCCGCCACGTCGCGCGCAACTGGAGGGCATCGTCTGGCCGTTGCTGCAACAGCGCCCGGCCCACCTGTTGTCGCCCGCCGTCGCAAGTTGGGAGCAGTTGCTCGACGATGCCGTGCGCAGAGCGCAGTCAGACGTGATTGCTGAAGACGCGCAAAGCGAACCGCGCGGCCAGCACACCTGGGGCCAGCGCAACACCGCCTCCATCTGCCACCCCATTGCGCGTGCACTGCCCGCCCTGGCCAAGCGCTGGCTCTGCATGCCGCCCGATCAACTGCCGGGCGACCGCGACATGCCGCGCGTGCAAGGCCCGGCCTTTGGCGCCTCCGAGCGCATGGTGGTTTCGCCCGGCCACGAGCAGGACGGCATCGTGCACATGCCCGGCGGCCAGAGCGGCCACCCGCTTTCGCCGTTCTGGGGCGCGGGGCACGACGATTGGGTGCATGGCAGACCCACACCATTTTTGCCCACTGCCACGCGTTACACGCTGCAACTGCGTCCGCAGTAAAAGCGGGCGGAAACGCTGTTGCGCAGCGTCCAGCGAACAAGGACCAAGGCGTTCGAGCATCGCTGCTCCACAAAGCGCCCCTCCCCTTGGGGGTGAGGTTACGGGCATCACGCACTACTGATTAGTGCGCAATGTGACCCTTCGCGCGCGCCCATCAGGCTTCGCACCCGCCTTCATCCGCCCTTCGGGCACCTGCTACTCAATGAAGGGGACGATGTCCCGGCGGGGGAAGGGAAGCCGTGCACGCATGCCTTGTGCATTTGCGCGTTCTGCATCTTTCGCATCTCGGATGTATGGATCCGCGCACGCGCACACGCGCGCATGCATCCTCCACCAAGCATGGCCCCCGGCACCTCGGCGAGCTCCGTGATCAAGCAAGCACATCATGCTAAGATGCATTTGATAACCATTCTCATTAGTGACCAATGCGCCCCACGCTTCTTGTCACCGCGCTCGCCGCTGCGCTCGCTCTGCACACCCTGCCCGCCCTCGCTCAACACACCACCACGCCAGCCGTGACAGAGCTGGATGGCGTTGATGTCATCGGCCGTGCGCAGACGCTCTACAAGTCCGAAGACGCCGCTGTTGCCACGCGCACCGATACCCCGCTGGCGCTGGTGCCGCAGTCGGTGCAGGTGCTGCCGCGCGAGTTGATCGACGACCAGGCCGCGCGGCAGATCACCGATCTGTACCGCAGCATCAGCGGCATCAGCTTCTTCAGCTATGCCGGTGTGACCTTGCGCGGTTTCCGCCAGGAAAACGTGCTGTACGACGGCCTACGCGGCGACCCGTATGCCGGGTTCTCGGTGCCGCAGCTGTTCAACATCGAACGCGTCGAGGTGCTCAAGGGCCCGGCCGGTGCGCTGTACGGCGGTGGCGAACCCGGGGGTGTGATCAACTATGTCACGCGCAAGCCCGGTCATCAGGCGGCGCGCCGCATCGAACTGCAGCTGGGCAATCAATCCTTCGGTGCAGCCTCGTTCGAGGCCACCGGCCCTGCGCGCGAAGACGGCCGCATCCGTTACCGCATCGGCGCCTATGCCGATGGCGAAGACGGGTTTCGTTGGAATACCGACAGCCAGAGCCAGATCGGCGATGCGTCGGTGGCCTTCGATCTCGGCGACACCGGCGAGCTCACCCTGCAATACACCGACATCACCCAGAACCTGGGCGGCAACCGCCTGCGCGGCGTGCCGGTCGATAACGACGGCAACTTCCTCACCGACCGGCGCTGGAACCACAACGAACCTACCGACTTTCTGGACATGCGCGCCAAGGTGGCATTTGCGCAGTACCGGTTTGCGCCGTCCAGCGCGTGGGAGGTGGACATGGCGCTGCGCTGGTTCAAGAACCAAGAGCATCAGATCTATCACGAGCCGATGGGCTTGATCGACCGCGATCGCGACGGCACTACCGAGTGGATGACCCGGCAGTTGCGCAATCAATACCGCGACAACGATGCGATCTCCAGCAACGTCAATGCGGTGTTCCGCACCAGCACCGCTGCGATCGAGCAAAAGCTGCTGATGGGCGCGGACTACTACCGGCTGGACGCGGATTTCCGCGCGCAAACCGCCAACACCGCCGACACCGGACGCGTGCGTGGCCCGGTGCCTGGCATCGATTTGTTCAATCCGGTATACGGCCGCAGCGGCTTCTACGATTACGGTTTGGATGCCCTGCCCTGGCGCGCCACCAGCACGCGCAGTCAACGCTACGGCGCATATCTGCAGGACGAACTCACGCTGACGCCGCGCTGGTATGCCATGGCCGGGCTGCGCTGGGACGGCTTCAAGGACGACAACCTGCTAGATGGCTCGCGCGTGACCGGTAACGACCTGAGTTGGCGCGTCGGCAGCACCGTCGTGTTGCGCGAGGGCGTCAACGCTTACGCAAGTTACGCCAGCGGTTTTCTGCCGCAGGATGCCGCCAATCAGGACAGCAGCGTGGGCGGCCCGTTCGACCCGGAACGCAGCACGCAATGGGAAGTCGGCCTGAAGACTGCGCTCAACGACGGTGGGCTGACCCTCAACACGGCGCTGTATCGCATCGAACGCAGCAACATCGTGCAGGCGAACGGCAGCATCGTCGATGGGGTCAATCAGCTCTCTGCGCTTGGCCTGGTGCGCAGTGAAGGCCTGGAAGTGGATCTGCTGGCCGACCTGACCGAGCGCTGGGTGCTCAATCTCACTTATGCCTACAACGATGCACGCGTGCTCGATGCAGGCACCAATGGCATCACCAATGCCTCTGGCGATCGCTTCGCCAATGCACCGCGCAACACCTTCGGCCTGTGGACGCGCTACGACCTGCCGATGTGGCGCTCGGCGATCGCCTTCGGTGCCGACTACGTGGGCGAACGCGTCAGCCTGGATGGCCAACGCGTCAAACCGTATGCCATTTACGACATCAGCTGGCAGACGCAGTGGGACGCGTGGAAACTGCAAATCAACGTCAAGAACCTGTTCGACAAGGTCTATGCGGTGAGCGGGTTCAATACGCGCGCCGGACACTTTCCCGGCGAGCCGCGTCGCATTTACGCGCAGCTTGCTTACAGCTTCTGACGAGTGCGCAGCGAATATGTGCACGCCACCAGCCAGCGGCGATGGCAACGCAAACAGCGCATCGTGCCTGCGGTTGCCACCTGCTCAAAACACGTGTTTCTCTCTGTTGAAGGATAGAGCGTGCCTGGCCCGCTCTACCGATTGCATGTGCAAAACAGCTGTAAACGGGCGCAAGTCGTGGCTTGAAACTGCGCCCCCGTGCAGTGCAAGGCAAGTCGGACGCGGACTGCACGGCGTTCCGCTTGCAATGTGATGCAGGTCAGCGGAGCGACCTCTCGCAGTGGGCAAAACAGCCTCGACTGCAGCAGCGTAATGAACCTGCGCCGAATCGCGCGGCTGCGCATGGGCTGGAACTTAACGTCCGGTGGGACACACTAGAGTCCGTCGCGAATGTGGAGTCTTGCTCCGCACATCGCCCTCCTCCCCCCACTGACCGGAATCCGCATGCCTTTGCTTGCCCGCTCCGTTTCCGCCCTGTTGCCACTGATGTTTGCCACTGCCTGCTCGGCCGCGGCGCCAGCCAAATCCGGCCCGCCGGATGCGCCAGTGGCTGCATGCACCGCCAAGGTACGTCCTGGCCAGGACCTGCAGAAAGCCATCGACAAACTGCCGCAAAGCGACAAGCCCACGGTACTTTGCCTGGAGAAAGGCGAGTTCCCGCTCAATGGCTTGGTATCGATCCATCGCGGCAATTTCACTCTGCGCGGCCAGGGCCCCAGCACCATCGTGCGCATGGCCGACGGTGTGCAGCAGCCGGTGCTGGTGGTCGGCGACTACGAAAACCAGCAGCCCACCGGTGTGATCCGCAACGTCAGCATCGAAGACATGCAGATCGTAGCGAGCACAGGCGATAAGGAGTTCATGCCCGAGCGCCCCTACCTGAGCAACAGCGCGGTGGTGGTGCGGTCCGGACAAGGCATCCGGCTTGCAGGCCTGCAGGTCAACAAGTGCCGCAGCGCGTGCCTGTTGAGCGAGTACGACACCCGCGAGATCACCATCGAAAACAACGATGTATCCGGCGCAATCTGGGACGGCGTCTCGTTCAACCGCACCGCCAAGGTCACGATGGTCAACAACTACATCCACGACAACGTGGCCGCCGGCCTGACCACCGAGCACCTGGAAGACAGCGAGATCCGCAACAACCGTTTCGAGCGCAACGGCAGCCAGGGCATCTATCTCTCCGATGCGCGGCGCAATCGCTTCAGCAACAATCAATTCGACGGCAACAAGGTGGCCGGCGTGTTTCTGGCCTGCGCGATTCGTTATCGCACACCGGAAATCTTGTGCTGGGACAACAGCATGAGCCAGGACAACATCTTCGAGAACAACCGTTTCGCCAACACGCCGTTTACCTACACCATCGGCGTGGACCGCGCGGCCAACTGCACGGCGGCCGACTTCAAGCCGAACCTATGGCGCAATAACCAGGCCGACATGGCCGGTGTGGATATCGATCCGCAGCGCTATGGGTATTGCGTGCGTCACGAGCAATAAGACGCGCCGGTCAACACCGCGGCCGGCCGTGCAGCGATGCACGCCGGCCGCGGCAGTGACAGCAGCCTTACGAAACCAGCGCCTGCGCGTGCACTCCGGCAATCGCGCGGCCCGATGGGTCGGCCATCGCGGCAAAACTCGCGTCCCAGGCAATCGCCGTTGGCGACGAACAGGCAATCGACTTGCCGCCCGGCACGGTTTCCGCCGCCGCCTGGCCGGGGAAAAACTGCTCGAACAAGCTGCGATAGAAATACGCTTCTTTGGTCTGCGGCGGGTTGACCGGGTAGCGTCGGTCGGCGGCGGCGAGTTCGCGGTCGCTCACCTGCGCCTGCGCATGCGCCTTTAGCCCGTCGATCCAGCCATACCCCACGCCGTCGCTAAATTGCTCTTTCTGACGCCACAGGATCGATTCGGGCAGATAGCCGGCGAATGCCTCGCGCAGTACGCCCTTCTCCATGCGCGTCGCCCCGCTGCTGGTCTTGTCGATCATCTTGAACCTGGCATCCATGCGCATCGCCACATCCAGGAATTCGCGGTCCAGGAACGGCACACGTGGCTCTACGCCCCAGGCCATCATCGACTTGTTCGCGCGCAGGCAGTCGTAGTTGTTGAGCGCGTCGAGCTTGCGTACCAGCTCTTCGTGGAATTCGCGCGCATCCGGTGCCTTATGGAAATACAGGTAGCCGCCGAAGATCTCATCGCTGCCTTCGCCGGAAAGCACCATCTTGACGCCCATTGCCTTGATCCGCCGCGCCAGCAAGAACATCGGCGTGGAGGCGCGAATGGTGGTGACGTCATAGGTTTCGATGTGGCGAATGACGTCGGGCAATGCATCCAGGCCTTCGTCGAAGGTGTATTCGAAACCGTGATGCACCGTGCCGAGCGCTGCGGCGGCCACTTCGGCCGCGGCCAGATCTGGCGAGCCCTTCAAGCCGATCGCGAACGAATGCAGGCGCGGCCACCAAGCTTCGGTGGTGTCGTTTTCTTCGATGCGGTGACGGGCGTAGCGCGCGGCGACCGCGGCGACCAACGACGAATCCAGGCCACCGGACAGCAACACGCCGTACGGCACGTCGGTCATGAGCTGACGGTGCACGGCGCGCTCGAAGGCTTCGCGCAATTCCTGCAGTTGCACCTGTACACCTTCCACCGCGCCGTATTGGCGCCAGGCGCGCTCGTAGTAACGGTTCAGTGCGCCGGTGGCGCTGTCGTACCAATGGCCCGGCGGAAACTGCGCCGCATCGGCGCAATCGTCCACCAGCGATTTCAGTTCCGAGGCCACACGCAAACGGCCTTCGCGGTCATGCCCCCAGTACAGCGGCACCACACCGATCGGGTCGCGCGCGATGATGACGCGACCTTCCGTCTTGTCCCACAGCGCGAATGCAAAGATGCCGTTGAGGCGGTTGAGATACGAGGCCGGCGTATCTTCGCGATACAGCGCATTGATCACCTCGCAGTCGGAGCCGGTCTGGAACGCGTACGGCTGCAGCAGCTCCGCCTTGAGTTCGCGATGGTTGTAGATCTCGCCATTGACCGCCAAGGCGAGCTGCCCGTCTTCGGAGAGCAACGGTTGCGAGCCGCCGGCCGGATCGACAATGGCCAGGCGCTCGTGCACCAGGATGGCGCCGGTATCGACGTAGACGCCGCTCCAGTCGGGCCCGCGATGACGCTGCCGCTGCGAACATTCCAGCGCCTGCCGGCGCAGCGCCTGCAGGTCGTCACCGGGTTGCAGGCCGAAAATACCGAAGATGGAACACATGGAAACACTCCTGAAGAACTGCGTGGATTGGCGGCCGGTAAGAGCGTGCTGCACGGATCGACACCCATAAAAAAAAACCCGCATCGGCCGATGCGGGTTTTTCTGGTTCCTGGGCGTTTGGTGGACGTCGCCTAGTCGCAGACCCGCATCGGCCGCGCACGATTATTCGCGCGCAGATTGTTGCGGTTGGCGTTATTGAGATTGGCGAGGCGAATGACCATGTCGCCGACGCTAACGGTTCGGCTGTACCGGCGCAACTGTTTCAGTGGCAACAACGGCGTCTGCGTGGCCCGCTCACCCGACCAGCAGGCGCTCGATCAACTTGCGATACAGCGCCGGTAGCGCTTGCAGGTCGGCCACGCGCACATGCTCGTCGACCTGGTGGATGCTGGCATTGACCGGGCCCACTTCGATGCACTGCGCGCCCAATGGCGCGATGAAGCGCGCGTCGGAGGTTCCGCCACCGGTGCTTTCTTCCGGCGGCGCGCCGGCAAACTCGCCCAACACCTCACGTGCAACGCTGCGCAACCGCCCTTCCGGGGTATAGAACGGCTCGCCACTGCGGTGCCAGCGCAGCGCGTAGTCCAGCGCGTGGCGATCGAGCAGCGCAGTGATTTCGGCCTCCAGGCGCGGCGCGTCCCAGTGCGGGGTATAGCGCAGATTGAAGGCCACCTGCAGCTCGCCAGGAATCACGTTATTGGCGCCGGTGCCGGCATGGATGTTGGAGAGTTGCAGGCTGGTGGGCGGAAAGCTTTCGAAGCCGTCGTCCCATTGCCGCGCCACCAGTTCGGCCAGCGCAGGCGCTGCAAGATGGATCGGGTTGCGCGCCTTGTGCGGATACGCCACATGCCCCTGCACACCCTTGACGGTCAACGTACCGGACAGGCTGCCGCGACGGCCGACGCGCAACAGATCGCCCAGGCGCTCGGTGGACGACGGTTCGCCGGTGATGCACCAGTCGATCGTTTGCCCGCGTTCGCGAAACACCTCGGCAACCCGGCGCACGCCATCGATGGCATCGCCCTCTTCGTCCGAGGTCAACAGCACCGCCAGCGTGCCGGTATGCGATGGATGCGCAGCGACAAATTGCTCCGCGGCGACGACGAATGCGGCGACGCTGCCTTTCATGTCCGCTGCACCACGCCCGTACAGCACGCCGTCGCGGATCTGCGGATCGAACGGGTCGCTGGTCCACGCCTCGCGCGGGCCCGGCGGCACCACATCGGTATGCCCGAGCAACACCAGCACCGGCGCACCGCTGCCATGGGTTGCCCACAGATTCTCGACCTCGCCCAGGCGCAAGTGCTCGCAGCTGAAGCCGGCTGCGCGCAGGCGCTGCGCAATCGCGGCCTGACATCCGGCATCCACCGGCGTTACCGAGGCACGTGCAATGAGGTCACAGGTCAACTCCAGCACATCGCTCATGAAACGTCACCGCAGTAGAGCCGCATCTGCGGCGTTGATGGAGGGATCGCGTCCGCATCGATCGGCGTGGTTTGGTCGCGGTTGCAGCGGTGGCAGCTAACTGGTTTGCAGGCAATCATCGCGTCAGTGCCTGCGCGACGTTGAACGGCTTGCCCAGCTGATGAGTGCGCGATCAACATGCGAGACGTAACGCATCGCGACGATAGCGGCAACACGGTCCGCAGCACCGTCGAAAACCGCAGTCGCTTAGCCAATGCCGAATAGCTTCTTGAAGCCGTTATCGGAAAAGCCCTGATGCAGCGCGCCATCGTCGGTGATGACAAGCGGCCGCCGGATCAGCTGCGGGTACTCGCGCAGCAACAGCTTCCATTCGGCCGCGCTGCCCGCCACCTTGCGGTTGTCCGGCAACTGCCGCCATGTGGTCGAGGACTTGTTGATCAATGCATCGAATCCACCGACCTGCTCCGCCCACCCCACCAGGGTCTGCGGCTCCGGCTTGTGATCGCGATAGTCGACAAACGTATACGCCACACCAAAACGATCCAGCCACTTGGTGGCTTTCTTGCAGGTATCGCAGTTTTTGAGTCCGTAGAGCGTGGTCATGCGAAATATCCCAAAGTGCGGTGTGCAGAGCCCTTACTTCTTGAAAGGGGTTGCGAGAGAACTGCGCGCGAAACAACCGGTAAGCGACTTGCAAGCGCGTTGGGGCGCGCGAGTCATGCAGCAACCGAGCGTGCAAAGGCGCACCCTCGGCCGGCGCTGCGCAGTATCTGTTGCCGATGCGAAGTGGATTAATCCGCCAGACCGCGCAACAGTTCGTTGACGCTGGTCTTGCTGCGCGTCTTGGCATCCACCTGCTTGACGATCACCGCGCAATACAGCGAGTGCGAGCCATCCTTGGAGGGCAACTGCCCGGACACCACCACGCTGTACGGCGGCACATAGCCGTAAGAAATCTCGCCGGTGGCGCGGTTGTAGATGCGTGTGCTCTGGCCGATGAACACGCCCATGCCGATCACGCTGTGGTGACCGATGACCACGCCTTCCACCACCTCCGAGCGCGCGCCGATAAAGCAGTGATCTTCGATGATGGTGGGACTGGCCTGCAGCGGTTCGAGTACGCCGCCGATGCCGGCGCCGCCGGACAAATGGCAGTGCTTGCCGATCTGCGCGCACGACCCCACGGTGGCCCAGGTATCGACCATGGTGCCTTCGCCGACATAGGCACCGATGTTGGTGAAACTCGGCATCAGCACCACGTCCTTGCCGAAGTAACTGCCGCGACGCGCCACCGCACCTGGCACGACGCGCACGCCGGCCTTGCGGAATTCGGCCTCATGGAAGCCGGCAAAGCGCGATTCCACCTTGTCCCAGAACGGCGCTGGCTGGGCGTCGATCACTGCCATCTCGTTGACGCGGAAATACAGCAGCACCGCTTTTTTCAGCCACTCGTTGACGGTCCAGCCGCCCTGCCCGTCCGGCTCGGCGACGCGGAACTGCCCGCTTTCCAGTCCGTCGACCACGCGGGTGACAATGGCACGGGTGGAACCGTCGATCTCGTCCATGGTCAGCGTGGCGCGCCGTTCGAATGCGCTTTCGATGCCCAGTTTGAGCTCGTCGCTGCCGACCTGCGTGGCGGCGCTGTGCACGGCCTGCTCGGCAATCGGCAGCTTCTTTGCCGCAGCAGCCTTCTTTGCGGCCGGTGCAGCAACCACCTTGGTCGGCTGCCTGGCCACGCGCGGTGCAGCGGAAGTCGCGGTCTTGGCGCCAGTCTTCTTTGCAACGGTTTTCGGGCTTGCTGCATCAGATGCAGCAGTCTTTTTGCCAACAGCGCCCGCTGCCGCGCCCTGCTTGCCGACGCCGACACCTGGCTTGGAGTCGGCAGCGGCCGGCACCTTGGCAGCCTTGCCGCTCGGAGCATTCGCGCGCTTGGACGCTGCGTTGGTGGTGGTGGTCGCGCTCTGCTTGGGCGCGGTCTTCTTGCTGGTGGCCATGGAGGGTCTCCGGAGTTGCTAGCTAGACAGGGTCAAGGCAGGCGCACAACGCATCGCGCAGCGCCTGCCGGGCGGATTCGGATAACGGGCGGTCATGCTCGTCGGTGATCTGGAACTGGTCTTCGGCACGCTCGCCGAAAGTGGCGATACGCGCGTCGTGCACGCGCAGGTGCTGCATGCGCAACACGTGCGCGACATCGGCGAGCTGGCCGGGGCGGTCGGGTGCGACCAGACTGATGCGGGTGCGGCGGCCACCGGCGCTTTCGCTGAACTCCACCCGCGGTGCGAAGCGGAAATGCCGCAACTGGCGCGGCACCGCACGGCGCGCCGGGCGCACCTTCTGCAGATCGCCGGCCAGCACCTGGCGCAGCGTTGCCGCCAGCCGCTGCGGGTCGCCGTCGGCATAGGTCTCCTGCGGCAACACTTCGAACACGTCGAAGATCGCATCGTGTGGCGCGTCCAGTACACGTGCGCGATGAATGCCGTAGCCCTTGCGATCGAGCGTGGCCACAATGGCCGCAAACAGCCCATCGCGGTCTGGCGAATACACGAATACTTCCAGCGCGTCGTTATCCGGCACCGCGCGACGCGCCTTGACCAGGGTCTGACCGATCTCCACTTCGATCAGCGAGGCCGCCTGCCACGCCAGTTGCTCGGGACGGAACCGCAGGAAATTCTCGTCCGGCATGCCGGCGAATTGCCGGTCGATGGTGACATCGTCATGCCCCTGCGCCTGCATCAAGGTGCGCGCCGACTCGCGCGCTTCGCGCAGCCGTTCTTCGCGCGGAGGCGGATGTTCCAGGCCCTCGCGCAACGCGCGACGCGCGGCGAAATACAGATCCGCCAACAGCCGATCTTTCCACGCGTTCCACAACTTGGGACTGGTGCCGGCGATATCGGCGCAGGTGAGCAGGTACAGATAGTCCAGACGCTCGCGGGTGCCGACCAACGTCGCGAAACGGTGGATCACCTCCGGGTCGGAAATGTCCTGCTTCTGCGCGGTGACCGACATGCGCAAGTGCTGCTCCACCAGCCAGGTCACCAGCTCGGTATCGCCTTCGCTCAAGCGATGCGCCAGGCAGAACGCGCGCGCATCCACCGCGCCCAGTTCCGAATGATCGCCGCCGCGGCCCTTGGCGATGTCGTGGAACAGGCCCGCCAGCAACAGCAGTTCCGGCTTGCGCAGACGCGGCCAGACTTCATGCGCGATCGAGAAACGTTCATCGGCACGGCCTGCGGCAAACAGCGCAATATTCCGCAACACCATCAAGGTGTGCTGGTCCACCGTGTAGACATGGAACAGGTCGAACTGCATCCGCCCGGAAACGCTGGCGAATGCCGGAATCCACTGGCCCAGCACGCCCAGCCGCGCCATGCGATTGAGCGTCTCCACCGCACGCGGGCCGCGCAGCAACGCCATGAAGCGTTCCCGGGCGGTCGCATCGGCAACCTCGTACGCCGGCAGATCGCGCAGGACCTCGGCCAGCGCGCGCGCGGTCAGCGAATGCAGTCCGCGCACCTCGCGATGCGCGGCCCATTGCGCAAACAGCGCAAACACCTGCAGCACATCGCCGTCCGGCCAGCTCTCGGGGTCGGCAGCCAGATAGCCGCGGCGCAGGCTGAAGCCGCCGCCCAGGGGCTCCGGCGTCGCTTCGCCATCGAACTGTTCTTCGAAGCGCTGCAACAGGCGGTCGCTGATGCGGCGAATCAATGCAGCGCTGCGATAAAAGCGATGCATCATTTTTTCCACGCCCAGGCTTTCCCGGTCGTCGGCGAACCCCAACCGTTCGGCCAGGGTCTTTTGATAATCGAACCGCAGGCGCTCTTCCGGCCGGTTGGCCACGATGTGCAAACCGAAACGCAGACGGGCAAGCTCTTCGCGCTCGCGACGCAACGCGGCGGCTTCGTCGAAGCCGACATGGCCCAGCCCGACCAAGGCCTCCAGGTCCTTGACCCCGAACGCGCGCGAGGCCATCCAGCCCAGCGTCTGCAGATCGCGCAGACCGCCGGGGCCGTCCTTGATGTCGGGTTCGAGATTATCGGCGGTGTCGCCGAAGCGCTGGTGGCGCGCCAGCAATTCCTCGCGCTTGGCCTGGAAGAAATCGCGCGGCGGCCACACCTGCGGCGGCGCGATCGCTGCTACCAGCGCCCCGCGCGCCTGGGCGTCGGCCACCAGCGCGCGCGATTCGATCAAGGCAGTGAGCACGGTCTGGTCGGCCGCCGCAGCGGTGCACTGCGCCGGCGAGCGCACCGCGTGACTGATCGGCAGGCCCACATCCCAGAGCAGCGCAAACAGGCGCGCCAGAGCCTGCTCGTGCTGCTGTTGCGCGGCGGTGTCGCCCAACACCAGCACATCCACATCCGAGCGCGGAAACAATTCGCCACGTCCATAGCCGCCGACCGCATGCAGCGACAAACCGCTATCGGCCGGAACACAGCGCATCCAGGCATTTCGCATCAATTGGTCGACCGCGCGTGCGCGCAAGGCGACCAGGCGCTCGATCGGCTCACCCTGATCGAAGCGTTTGCACAGGCGCATGTCCGCATGCACCAGCAGCGGACGGGCCTGCGCGGCCCAGTCCGCGTCGCCGGCGACGCCCGGGTCGGGTCGCTCCGCCGGCGTGGCCGTCATACCGGCGCGGGCGAATTGGCCGACAGCGTCAACACATCCACGCCGTCTTCGGTGACCGCAACCATGTGTTCCCACTGCGCAGACAGCTTGCGGTCCTTGGTGACCACGGTCCAGCCGTCGGGCAGCGTCTTATGGTGATAGGTGCCTTCGTTGATCATCGGCTCGATGGTGAAGGTCATGCCCGGCTTGAGCACCAGCCCTTCGCCCGGGCGGCCGTAATGCATCACCTGCGGCTCGTCGTGATAGACCTTGCCGATGCCGTGGCCGCAGTAGTCGCGTACCACGCTGAAGCGCTCGGCTTCGGCAAACTTCTGGATCGCATGGCCCACATCGCCCAGCGTGGCGCCCGGCTTGACCGCCCGGATGCCGCGCCACATCGCTTCATACGTCGTTTCGACCAAGCGCTTGGCCATCACCGACGGAGTGCCGACGTAGTACATGCGGCTGGTGTCGCCGTGCCAGCCGTCCTTGATGACGGTGACGTCGATGTTGACGATGTCGCCGTCTTTCAACACCTTGGCCGCACTCGGGATGCCGTGACAGATCACGTTGTTGACCGAGGTGCACACGCTCTTGGGGAAGCCGCGATAGCCGACATTGGCGGGGATGGTTCCCTGCACGTTGACGATGTGGTCGTGGCAGATGCGGTCCAGCTCGGCAGTGGTCACGCCCGGCTTCACGTGCGGTGCCACTACATCGAGCACCTCGGCGGCCAGGCGGCCGGCGACGCGCATCAGTTCGATTTCTTCTTTGGTTTTCAGATTGACGCTCATGGCCGCGATTATCGCCGATCCGGGCTGAATCTGAACGACCCGCGCCTGCGTTTTTTATGGGACACCGTGGTTCGCCTCAAGCGGACCGCACAGCAGAAAACCGTCGCAGCCTCCCATTCATGCGTGACGCAGCGCACTCGGCGTCAAAAGTTGCCTTAACGAAGCCATCCGTAAGACATCGCACTTTTACGATTAAAACGAGTGAAGACAACTAGATAGCGCGTGAATTCGGCGTTATGTTTGGCACAGCTGATGCATTGCAGGGAAGGCGACGACTCGTCGCGTCATCAATGACCAGAACGGTCAAGGAAATGTCCATGCGTACTGTCCGCCCTGTCCTGCTGTCGCTCGGCCTGCTCTCGACCATTGGCATGGCGAGCGCGGCAGACACCACCACCTTCAACGTCAAGATCGCGGTCACCAAGGCCTGCACGATCACCGCTGCGTCCGCCACGGATGTCGACTTCGGCTCGGTGCTCTCGACCTCGACCGCCAATGCGGACGCCAACGGCAGCGTGACCGCCCAGTGCACCGCGCTGACGCCATACAACATCGCATTGAGCGCAGGCAGCAATGCCGGTACCGCCAACGACGTCACCACCCGCCGCATGAAAAATACCGACGCGCTGGTGACCACCAACAACTACATCGCCTATCAGCTCTACCAGGATCTGGGCCGCAGCACGGTCTGGGGCAGCACCACCGGCACCAACACGCTCAGCCGCACCGCCACCGGTCTGAATCAGGTCTACCCGGTCTACGGTCGCGTGACCAACCCGTCGGCCAACAACCCTGCGACCGGTAGTTACCAGGACACGATCACTGCCACGATCGTCTATTGAGTCCGCGTATGCCTGTGCATCACCGCCCGTTGTCACGTTTACCGGTCTGGCTGATGGCGGCCGGGCTGGCGACGGCGCTGGTCATGGCCAACGGCGGCTTGCCGACGCCGGCGCATGCCGCCAGCCTGCAGTTGGCCCCTACATCGCTGAGCCTGAGCGCCCAGCAGACCGCCGACGGCCTGTGGCTGAGCAACAGCGGCAGCACGCCGGTCCAGGTGCAGACCCGCGCCTATCGCTGGACCCAGCGCGATGGGCAGGATCAGCTCGACCCCACCCAGGATCTGCTGGTCAGCCCGCCGATGCGCACCCTGGCCGCTGGCGAACGCCAGTTGATCCGGGTCATCCGCGCCGGCCCTGCCCCGAGCGGGCAGGAGCAGTGTTACCGCATCATCGTCGACGAGCTGCCCAGCGCCGATGCCGACCGCAAGGGCATGCAGTTCGTGCTGCGTTATTCGGTGCCGATCTTCCTGCTGCCGCCAGGCACCGCCGAACCTTCGCCGGCCCTGAGCGCGCAGGTGGTTGCCGGCAGCGATGGCAAGGCGCAGATCCAGATCAGCAACACCGGCACCGGCCATGCGCAGGTCGCCGACCTGCGGCACCAGGTCGATGGCGCAACCAAGACCGCACTGAACGGCTTGGTCGGTTATGTACTGCCCGGGCAGACCATGCGTTGGTCGCTGGGTGCGCCGCTGGCGCAGTTCGGCCGCGGCACCATCATCGCAAGGATCAATGGTGAGGCTGACGAACGTACTTTGTTGGCCGCGCCGACGGCGCCTTGATGCGGCGCGACTGGCGATGACGCTGCTTGCGACCGCCAGCTGCCTGGGCAGCGCCGCAGCCGGCGATCTGGCCGCTGTGGCGTCGCTTCCCGATCCGCCGCCGCCCAGCGCCACGCCACAGCCGCAAACGCTCTATCTGGACGTGACCTTGAACCAGGCCGATCGCGGCTTGGCGCCGTTCGAACTGGTCGACGGGCGGCTGCGCGGCTCGGTGGAAACCCTGCGCAAACTCGGCTTCATCCTGGCCGACCGCGTCCCTGGCGAATTGGTCGATCTGGACCGCCTGCCCGACGTGGAAGTGCGCTACGACGCCGCGCTGCAGCGGCTCGCGCTGCAGGCGCCGCTGGCACAGCTGTCGTTGTCCACCACTGTGCTGAAAGCCGAAGAAGTGGCTCCGCCCAGCGCCACCGCATCGCCAGGCATGCTGCTCAATTACGACCTGTATGCCACCCGCAACGCCGGCGTCAGCAGCGCGTCGCTGGCCACCGAAGTGCGCGCCTTCGGCATCGGGCGCGGCATGGTCGATACCACTGCGGTCTTTCTGGCCTACGACCGCCCACAGGACAAACGCTGGCGCAGCGAAGCGGTGCGCCTGGACAGTGCCTGGCAGATGGATTTCCCGGAGAGCGCCACCAGCCTGAGCGTGGGCGATTTCTATAGCGGCTTTGTCGACTGGAGCCGCTCGATCCGCCTGGGCGGCGTGCAGATCGGCCGCAATTACGCCTTGCAACCGTATCGGGTACTGACGCCCACGCCGAGCTTTCTCGGCGAAGCGGCGGTGCCTTCCACCGTTGAGCTGTATGTGGATGGCTTACGCCAGTACAGCGGCCAGGTGCCGGCCGGCCCGTTTCAGCTGGCCGCGCAACCGGGCATCAGCGGCACGGGCCAGGCGCAGATCGTGGTGACCGATGCGTTCGGTCGCGTGCGCCGGCTGGATTTTGCGTTCTATGGCACACCGCAGTTGCTGGCGCGCGGCATTTCCGAATGGTCGGTCGGCATCGGCCATCTGCGCCGCGACTACGGCGTGCGCTCGTTTTCCTATGACCGACGTCGTGTGGCCAGCGCCACCTTTCGCAAGGGCCTGCGCGACGACTTCACCCTCGAAGCGCATGCCGAAACTGGCGGTGGCGTAATCAATACAGGCGCAGGCGGCGTGTGGTTGCTTGGCGTGGGCGGTGTATTCAACGCCGCCTACGCGCACAGCCGGATGGAGGCATTGCGTGGCGGCCAGTACGTGCTGGGCTACGCCTGGAACAACCGGCGTTTCAACGTCAATCTGGGCAGCCAGCGCACCCATGGCGATTATCGTGACCTGGGCGCACTGCAAGGCGCCCTGCCAGCGCGCGTCAGCGACCGCGCAGCACTCGGCGTCAACGTCGACCCGATCGGTTCGCTCGGCACCAGCTATGTGCGGCTGAGCTATCCGCAGGGCGATACCTCGCGCTATGCGAGCGTGTTCTGGTCGCGCAGCTTCGGGCGCAACTGGGCGGCCAATCTATCGGGCAATCAGAATCTGGATGTCCCCAGCGATCGCAGCCTGTACCTGTCGCTGTCGACCACCTTCGGCGAAGTGCGTCAGGCCAGCGCATCGATGCAGCGCAACGGCGAGCGCACCGGCCTGGTGGCCGATATCAGCCAGCCGCTGCCTGGCGATGGCGATCTGGGCGGCATCGGCTGGCGCCTGCAAGGACGTGCCGGCGACGATGCCAGCGGCGGGCTGGCCGAACTGGGCTGGTTGAACCGGATCGGCCGTTACAACCTCGGCGCAGCAACCCAGGACGGCGACAGCTTCGGCTATGCCAGCGCCAGCGGCAGCCTGGTGTGGATGAACGGCCGCACCTTCGCCGCGCGCGATATCCAGGACGCGTTCGCGGTGGTGAGCACCGACGGCCAGCCCGGCATTCCGGTGCGGCTGGAAAACCGCTTGATCGGGGTCACCGACGCGCGCGGCACCCTGCTGGTCACGCCACTGCAATCATGGCAGCGCAACCAGCTCTCCATCGACACCTTGGGCCTGTCGGCGGACCTGCGCGTGGACCGGGTCGACACCACGGTGACACCGCGCCAGCAATCGGGTGTGGCGGTGCGCTTCGGCATCACCCGCGTGCGCGCCGCCATCATCGTGCTGCACGATGCGCACGGCGCGCCGTTGCCCGTCGGCAGCATGGTGCAGCGCGAAGGCAGTACCGACCGCGTGGTGGTCGGCTACGACGGCGAAACCTATCTGGACAACCTGCAACGCGACAACCGCATCATGGTCGACCTGCCCCAGGGCCGTTGCGTTGCGCAGTTCGCGTATCCAGCCGACCCGGGCGGCATTCCGCGGGTGGGTCCCCTGCAGTGCATCGTTGAGCAGACCACGCCGTGAGCATGTCCACACGTTGGCGCCTGATGCTCGCGCTGACGATCGCGATGTTGTGGCTTGGGCCCAGCGAGCGAGCGCACGCGGACACCACCTGCACCGTCACCCTCGGCACTCCGTTGGCGTTTGGCAACGTGGCGGCCAACGGCACCACCGATGCAGTGGCAACGCTCAATGTTTCCTGCGCGACGGCTGCGCTCAGCGTGCTGGGCTATGCACAAGTCAGCCTCTGCCTGGACCTTGGCCCCGGCAGTGCCAGCAGCGGCGTGTATGCCCCTCGCCGCATGCTCAACTCCACCAGCGACAGCCTGGATTTCCAGATCTACAGCGAGGCAACACGCACGCAGATCTGGGGCGCCACCGGGTCGGCCGCTCCCTCGCCGCGGACATTGACACTGTCCTACACCGTCCCGGTGATCACCGGCGGCTCGCAGACCGCCACCATCACCGTGTATGGGCGGATTCCGGCCAACCAGACCCTTTCTGTCGGCAACCACACCAGCAGCTTTGGCGGCGCCGACACCGTGCTGCGCTACTCCTACAACGAAAGCATCACCGGGATGCCCTCGCTGCCAAGCAGTTGTACCGCTGGCGGCACCGGCTCCAAGACTGCCAGCAACGCCTTCCCGTTCACTGCCTCGGCCACTGTGCCGGCTCGCTGCAATGCCTACGTCACCACCGATCTGGACTTCGGCAGCATCGCCGGCAGCATCGACACCGCCATCGATCGCAGCTCCACCATCAGCCTGGCCTGCACCAACCGTACTGCCTGGAATATCGGGCTGGACAATGGCAGCAATGCCAGCGGCAGCGTGCGGCGCATGCGTCATGCCAGCAGCGCCAATTACATCAACTACGAGCTCTACAGCAATACCGGGCGCAGTAATCGGTGGGGCACCGTCATCGGGGTGGACACGCTGTCGGGTACCGGCAATGGCACCACCCAGACGGTCACGGTGTATGGACGCGCGCCGGCCCCACAACTGCCGATTGCAGGCGCCTACACCGATACGGTGACCGTCTCCATCACTTACTGACAGTTAATAAAGTTCGTATCGGGGGCGTCGCTATTTCTTACGTCTCCAATGCAAACGATTGCCTCCATGACGCAGGTCACCTTCCTGAAGCGCTTGGCCCTGGCTGCTCTCGCATGCGCCGCGACCTCTACCGCGGCGAACGCAGCCACGGTGCGGGGGCCGGAAAACTCCACCCTGCATATCGGCCTGCGCCTGCTCAGCGGTTGCGAACTGCGTACCGCGCCGCCACGCGCCAGTTGCTCCAGGGGCACGCCGATGGCGATCGCCGAGCCGCCCAGCAGCAATGAGGCATCGACCGTCACCAGCACCGGCCAGGACGCCAGCGCACTCGCCGGGCCGATGCCCGCCGGCAGCGCGCGCATCACCACCATCGCGTTCTGAGCATGGCCACTGCCCGCCACCTTCGCGATCTGTTGGCCCTGGTCCTGGTCCTGGTCCTGGTCCTCGGCGGTATGGCGGGAAGCGGCGGCGCCAGTGCTGCCGAGATCGCCATCGCGCCGACCACTGCGCATATCCCGGCCGACAGCGACCAGGCAACGGTCTGGCTTTACAACCAGGCCGCCCAGCCATGGCGTGCCGACGCCAAGCTCTACCGCTGGCGCCAGGACGGTGAGCGCGAACTCCTCGAGCCGGCCACCGGCGCCACCGTCAGCCCGGCGCATTTCGAAATACCGTCGCAGGGCCGGCAACTGCTGCGCGTGATCCGCCTCGGCCCCAGCCCCACGCAGGCCGAAGACAGCTACCGGCTCGTCGTGACCCAGCACGCGATCGGCAACGAGACCGACCTGCTGCGTTATTCCACCCCCGTGTTTGCACAGCCCAGCCAGGCCAGCGCAGCGCAACCGGCGCTGCACGCCAGCCTGGCCGGGCACGGCAGCCAGCGCGCGTTGCGCATCTACAATTCCGGCCCCAGCCATGCGCGCCTGGCCGACCTGGCCTATATCGATGCCGGCGGCACCCGCCGCAACATCCGCGACGACCTGGCCGGCTACGTCCTCCCCGGCCAGACCCGCCAATGGGCCCTGCCCGCCAACCTGCCCGAAGGCAGCGGCCGCTTCGTGGCGCGCATCAACAGCGATATCGAAAGCACGCTGGCGCTGCAGCCCTGAGGGCTGGGATCGCGGATTGGAATCGCAAAGCGTTGCTGGCCTCGCCGTCCTTCGGCATGCGCGACACCACCGGTCATTCGCGATCCGCTGTAAACCAATCCCGAATCCCGAATCCCCAGCGATCACCGTCAGCTGCCTCAGAACCAGACCAATTGCACCACGCCACCCGGCCGGCTATACTCCGCCGGCTATTTTGCGTCTTAACGCATTACGTCGTCCACGTCGGACGTCACCGACGAATTCACACCTGTTGCCGCCATCCGCGCCGGGGTGCCCTCGCAAGGGGTTCGTCGCGGAGGCAACAGGGAAGCCCAACCCCGGAATTACGTGCGTTTGACTGCGAGCCTCTCGCAAGAACCTGCACATCCATGTGCGGACTTTTCAAAAGTCAGGTCAGCGCACGGCGATTCCGCTCTTACGGAGTTACTGCAATGCCCCAAGTCACCATGCGTCAGATGCTGGAAGCCGGCGTCCATTTCGGCCACCAGACCCGCTACTGGAACCCCAAGATGGCGCCGTACATCTTCGGCGCGCGCGGCAAGATCCACATCATCAACCTCGAGAAGACCGTTCCGCTCTTCAACGACGCGATGAACTTCCTCTCCTCGGTTGCGCAGAAGCGCGGCACCGTGCTGTTCCTGGGCACCAAGCGCAGCGCACGCGAGTCCATCAAGGAAGAAGCCGAGCGGTGCAACATGCCGTTCATGACCCAGCGCTGGCTGGGCGGCACGCTAACCAACTTCCGTACCGTCAAGCAGTCGGTTGCCCGCCTGAAGGAACTGGAAGCGGCAGAGACCGACGGCACCTTCGACAAGCTGGTCAAGCATGAAGTGCTGGGCCTGCGTCGCGAGCGCGAGAAGCTGGACGCCTCGCTCGGCGGCATCAAGGAAATGAACCGTCTGCCCGACGCGATTTTCGTGATCGATATCGGCCATGAAGACATCGCCATCAAGGAAGCCAAGAAGCTCGGCATTCCGGTGATCGCCGTGGTCGACACCAACTACGATCCGGCCCTGGTCGACTACGCCATCCCGGGCAACGACGACGCCATCCGCGCCGTGCAGCTGTACGCACGCGCCGCTGCCGATGCCGTGCTGGAAGGCAAGGCTGCTGCGCCGAACTCCGCTTCTGTTCGCGAAGAAGAGTTCTCGGCCGACGCCGCCGACGAAGGCAAGGGCCGTCGCGCTCCGGCCAAGAAGGGCGACAAGAAGGCTGACGCCGCCGAGTAATCGGCGTGCAATGCGGCCGCACCATGCTGTGCGGCCGCAGCCCCGACGGCGCCCTGTCGCTCCGTCGCTGAGGCGACTGAATACATTTACGGGGGCGGCGGCATGCTGCACCGTCTCCTACTGGCGGAATCACTTCCGCCGCACGCATTCGTCCATATGAGGTAATTCCATGGAAATCACTGCTTCCCTGGTCAAGGAACTGCGCGAGCGCACCGGCGCCGGCATGATGGAGTGCAAGAAGGCACTCGTCGAAAACGCAGGCGACATCGACGCCGCGGCCGAGTGGCTGCGCAAGTCGGGCCTGGCCAAGGCCGACAAGAAGGCCGACCGTGTTGCCGCCGAAGGCCGCATCGCCACCGCCCAGGCCGGCGGCAAGGCCGTGCTGGTCGAAGTCAACTCCGAGACCGACTTCGTCGCCAAGGACGAGAACTTCCTGGCCTTCACCGAGGTGGTGGCCAATGCCGCACTGCACTCGGACGCTGCCGATGCCGAAGCACTCAAGAGCGTCAAGCTCGACAGCGGCGAGACCATCGAAGAGCGTCGCGCTGCGGTGATCGCCAAGGTCGGCGAAAACCTGCAGGTGCGTCGCCTGGTCCGTATCGACAGCGCCAACAACGTCGCGGCCTATGTGCACGGCGGCCGTATCGGCGTGCTGGTCGAACTGAAGGGTGGCGACATCGAGCTGGCGCGCGGCATCGCCATGCACATCGCGGCGATGAACCCGCCGCACGTCAAGGCGTCCGACGTTCCGGCCGAATTCGTTGCCAAGGAAAAGGAAATCGAACTGGCCAAGATGTCCGAAAAGGACAAGGCCAAGCCGGCCGAGATCCTGGAAAAGATCATCAGCGGCAAGATCAGCAAGATCGTCAACGAAGTAACGCTGTACGGCCAGCCGTATGTGCTCAACACCGACCAGACCGTCGAGCAGGCAGTCAAGGCCGCCGGCGCCGAAGTGATCGGCTTCCAGCGCCTGGCCGTTGGCGAAGGCATCGAGAAGGTGGTGGAAGACTACGCCGCCGAAGTGATGAAGCAGGCCGGCCTGGCCTGATCTTCCCCGCTCGAAAGAAAGCCGCGGCATGCCGCGGCTTTTTTTTTGCCGTCGATCGCGCATCCGCACACCGGCGCGAACCTGAAGCGAACGCATCCGGCGCAGCGGCAAAGCGGCCTCAACTCTACAGATGTCATCGGTATTGCCGTTACCTGAAGATGCCGACCAGGCTTTTCGCGTTCCATCACGCATGTCTTGTGGCGCGGCGATGGCGGAGCATGGCGCGCCCCACTCAACGACCGCAGCTGTATGCTTGTGGCCACTGTTGGCAATGACTCATGCAACCAGATCTCCAGGCCGCCCTGCACTACTGCCGCAACCTGCCCTCGCCGCCTGGCGTTGCGCTGCGCATCATCGAACTTGCGCAGGATCCGGACGTGGACATGAGCACCACGGCCAAGGTCATCGGCATGGACATGGCATTGAGCGCACGCATGCTGCGGGTGGCCAATTCGCCGCTATACGCCAGTCGCCGCCGCATCGACAATCTCGGCCAGGCGCTGACCATGCTCGGCCTCAACGCGACCTTGAGCCTGGCACTGGGCTTTTCGATGGTGCACGGCGTGCGCAGCACCTTCATCGCCCACCCCTTGCACGAGCGCATCTGGCGACGCGCCGGCCTGTGCGCGCTGGCCAGTCGCATCCTCGGCCAGGCCTACGGCATCCGCAAACCCGAAGAATTGATGCTGGCCGGCCTGCTGCAGGACATCGGCAAGCTGGCCCTGCTGCAAGGTGCGCCGGATCTATACGGACCGCTGCTGGAACAGGCCGCCGACAACACCGCGCTGCTGGATGCCGAACGCGAACAACTGGGCGCCACGCATGCCGAAGTCGGCGCCTGGCTGGCGCATCAGTGGCAGCTGCCGCCATATCTGCAGAATGCAGTTGCGCAGAGCGAAGAAGACCCGGCAGGCCTGGAACCGTTCATGGCCTGCGTGGCGCTATCCGGGCGCCTGGCCGATATCTGGCTCTCGGCCAGTGCGGTCACCGCAACCGAACATGCGCAGCAGCAGGCCCAGGACGTGCTGGAGCTGGATGCCGAACGCTTCGAAAAAGTGATCGAACGCATCGCCGAATCGCTGCCGGAACTGGAAGCGCTGTTCGACATCCGCGTGCCGCAGCCCGAGCACATCCAGATGATCTTCGAGCAGGCGCGTGAACTGGCGATGCTGCGTAGCCTGCGCGAATTGCAGGACGTGGCCGAAGCACGCCGGCATGCCGACGAATCGGAAAACCGCATGCGCCACCTGGCCGAACAGGCCAGCCGCGATGCGTTGACCGGGGTATTCAATCGGCATCAGCTCGGTACCGCACTGACGCATGAGTTCGAACTGGCCTCGCGGCAAGGCTGGCCACTGTCGATCGCCTTCATCGACCTGGACGACTTCAAGCGCGTCAACGATGCGCACGGACATCTGGTCGGCGATGAAGTGTTGCGCAATTTCGCGCAAACGCTGCAACGCATGGTGCGCACCAGCGACCTGGTGGCGCGCTACGGCGGCGAAGAATTCCTGGTGATCCTGCCCAATACACCTGCCGATGCGGCGCTGATGGTGATCGAACGCATCCTGGCCGAAACCGCGCGCACGCCGATGGCGCAACTGCAGGGCGGCCCACTGCATATCACCTTCTCTGCCGGTCTTGCCACGCACGGCGGTGCCGAGCGCCAGTTCGACAGCATCGACCATTTGTTGCAGGCCGCCGACAGCACGCTGTATCGCTCCAAGCATCGCGGCCGCAACCGCGTCACCGCTTACGATGCGACCGATGTACCAACGCCACCGAACCCGCGCGCGCATTGAGCAACCGGTCACGCCACTGCCAACAAAGGAATTTTTACCACGCCAGGTGACAGGCTTCCGCTAGAATTGCCGGCGTTTGCCGATCCCCCACCCCCGAGGTTTCCCCCATGTCCGAACTTTCCTATCGCCGCATTCTTCTCAAACTTTCCGGGGAGGCGCTGATGGGGGACGGGGATTACGGCATCGATCCCAAGGTGATCAACCGCCTTGCCCATGAAGTGATCGAAGCCCAGCAGGCCGGCGCGCAGGTGGCCCTGGTCATCGGCGGCGGCAATATCTTCCGCGGCGCCGGCCTGGCCGCCAGCGGCATGGACCGCGTCACCGGCGATCACATGGGCATGCTGGCCACGGTGATCAACGCGCTGGCCATGCAGGATGCGCTGGAAAAGCTTGGCGCCAAGGTGCGCGTGATGAGCGCGATCAAGATCAACGATGTCTGCGAAGACTTCATCCGTCGCCGCGCGATCCGTCACCTGGAAAAGGGCCGCATCGCGATCTTCGCCGCCGGCACCGGCAACCCGTTCTTCACCACCGACTCGGGCGCGGCGCTGCGCGCGATCGAGATCGGTGCCGACCTGCTGCTCAAGGCAACCAAGGTCGACGGCGTGTACGACAAGGACCCGAAGAAGCACACCGATGCGGTGCGCTACGACAGCCTGACCTACGACCAGGTGATCCTGCAGGGCCTGGAGGTGATGGATACCGCCGCCTTTGCACTGGCGCGCGACAGCGACCTGCCGCTGCGCATCTTCGGCATGAGCGAACCGGGCGTGCTGCTGCGCATCCTGCATGGCGAGCAGATCGGCACGTTGGTGCAGGGCCGTAGCTGAGGCGGGGAATCGGGATTGGGGAATCGCAAGGCGCAGTACCGCAAGCTGTGCGGCGATCTCCAACCCGCGGACCCGGCACCTAGAAAGGGGCGGCAAGTGAACCGGCTGCGCGGGTGCTGGCGGCCCGCGAGTCGTGAAACCTCAGTCCCGGCTATAATCTCCGGATTCAGCTCCACACGGATTCCGGCGATGCTCACCCAGATCAAACAAGACGCGCAGACGCGCATGACCAAGAGCATCGATGCTCTGCGCCATTCCCTCACCACCATCCGCACCGGCCGTGCCTCGCCGGCGCTGCTGGACGGCATCAAGGTCAAGGCCTACGGCGCCGACACGCCCCTGAATCAGGTTGCCAGCATCAGCGTGTCCGAAGGCCGCTCGCTGGTCATCAGCCTGTTCGACAAGGGCATGATCAAGGACGTGGAAAAAGCCATTTATGCCTCGGATCTGGGCCTGACCCCGACCGTGGTCGGCACCGTGATCCGCCTGAACCTGCCGCCGCTGACCGAGGAGCGCCGCAAGGAGCTCAGCAAGTCCGTGCATGGCGAGGGCGAAGACAGCAAGGTGGCGATCCGTAACATCCGCCGCGATGCCAACCAGCAGGTCAAGGATCTGCTCAAGGACAAGGCCGTCACCGAAGACGAGGCCCGCAGCGCCGAAGACGACATCCAGAAACTGACCGACAAGTCCATCAAGGACGTGGATGAGGTCGTCAAGGGCAAGGAACAGGAATTGATGACGGTCTGATCGTGGCATCGCCTGCCATGCATCCCGTCCTCTCTGCTGCTGTGCCGCGCCACATTGCCATCATCATGGATGGCAATGGGCGTTGGGCGCAGCGTCGGCGGCGTCCGCGCGTCATCGGCCACCGTGCCGGCGCGCGCGCGGTCAATCGCACGATCGATTTCTGCCTGGAAAAAGGCGTGTCGGCGCTGACCCTGTTCGCGTTTTCCAGTGAAAACTGGGGCCGTCCGCAGGATGAGGTCGATGCGCTGATGAAGCTGTTCCTGCATGCGCTCGACCGCGAAGTCGAAGAATTGCAGCGACGTGGCGTGCAGGTGCGCTTCATCGGCGACCGCAGCCGCTTTGCCGCACCATTGCGCGACCGCATGGCCGGCGCCGAGCGCAGCACCGCAGCGAACTCGCGGCTGGTGCTGAGCATCGCCGCCAGCTACGGCGGCCGCCAGGACATCGCCGCGGCGGCCCGCGCGTTGGCCGAAGACGTAGCTGCCGGCCGCCTGCAGCCAGAGCAGATCGACGAAGCGCTGCTGTCCAGCCGGGTCGCCCTGGCCGACCTGCCCGCGCCGGATCTGTTCATCCGCACCGGTGGCGACACCCGCATCAGTAATTTCCTGTTGTGGCAGCTGGCTTACACCGAGCTGTGGTTCACCGAAACCCTGTGGCCGGAGTTCGATGCCGGCGTGCTGCAGCAAGCGCTGGACGACTATGCCGGGCGTGAACGCCGCTTCGGCCTGACCAGCGCACAGATCGCCGACAAGGCGACGGAGAGCTCCTCCGCATGACCAAGACTCGCGTGATTGCCGCGCTGATCATGGCGCCGCTCGCGATTTGCGCGATCGTGCTGCTGCCCACTCAATGGCTGGCAGCGCTGGCGGCGGTCCTGTTCCTGACCGGTCTGTGGGAGTGGCTCAAGCTCTCCGGCATCGACGACAGCCTGCCGCGCACCGTGCTGCTGATGCTCAATCTGCTGCTGATGGTGCTGATGGTGTGGGCCTCGGCCGGCTCGATGGTGCTGTTCCAGATTGCGTCGCTGGTCGGCGTGGCGTGGTGGCTGTTGGCGCTGCTCTGGCTGCGCTTTTTCACCTTCGGCGCCGATCATGGCAACGGCCAGGCGCGCGCACTCAAGCTGGCCGCCGGCACCCTGGCGGTGCTGCCGGCATGGGCGGCGCTGGTGCTGCTGCATGCCAGCCCGGACAAGGGCAACCTGTGGTTGCTGACCGCGCTGACCATGGTGTGGGCGGCCGACTCCGGTGCGTATTTCGCCGGCCGCGCGTTCGGCAAGCACAAGCTGGCGCCGCGGGTCAGCCCCAACAAGACCATCGAAGGGTTGCTCGGAGGCCTGCTCGCCGGGATTACAGTTGCCTGCGCGTTCGGCTGGCTGGCCGGGCTGACCCTGGCGCATGTGCCGCAGCTGGTGCTGGTCTCCGCGCTGGCGGTGCTGGCATCGGTGCTGGGCGACCTGTTCGAAAGCCTGCTCAAGCGCCACGCCGGCGCCAAGGATTCGGGCACGCTGATTCCTGGCCATGGCGGCGTGCTGGACCGCATCGATGGCGTGCTCGCTGCCCTGCCGGTGTTCGCACTCGGCAAGGAAATTCTCGGATTCTAGGCATGGCTGGCTCTTCTCCCCGTCAGGTCGCCGTCTTCGGCGCCACCGGCTCGATCGGCGCATCGGCACTGGACGTGATCGCGCGCCACCCCGAGCGGCTGCGCGCCAGCGTGCTGTCGGCCGGCAGCAAGGTCGACGAGCTGCTGGGGCTCTGCGCCACCCGCCGGCCTGCGCATGCGGTGATTGCCGAGACGACGCTGTACCCGGCACTGCGCGATGGCCTGCGCGCGCTGGGCCTGGCGACCCAGGCGCATGCCGGCGCCGAGGCGTTGGACGCACTGGCGAGTGGCGATGCGTGCGACACCGTGGTGGCGGCGATCGTGGGTGCGGCCGGGCTGCCGTCTACGCTGGCGGCAGCGCGCGCCGGCAAGCGCCTGTTGCTGGCCAACAAGGAATCCCTGGTGCTGGCCGGCGAGCTGCTGACCCGCACCGCAGCCGCTGCCGGGGCTGAAATCATCCCGATCGACAGCGAACACAGCGCTATCTTCCAGTGCCTGCGCTCCTGCGACGCCAGTCGTGGCGTGCGCCGCGTGGTACTGACCGCCTCGGGCGGTCCGTTCCGTGGCTGGGACCGTGAGGCGCTGACGGCGGTAACGCCGGCGCAGGCCGTCGCCCACCCGAAGTGGTCGATGGGACCGAAGATCTCGGTGGATTCGGCGACCCTGATGAACAAGGGCCTGGAAGTCATCGAGGCGCATCACTTGTTCGGACTGCCGGGCGAGCAGATCGATGTGCTGGTGCATCCGCAGAGCCTGGTGCATTCGCTGGTGGAATTCGTCGACGGCTCCACCCTTGCCCAGCTTGGCCTGCCGGACATGCGCACCACCCTGGCGGTGGGCCTGGCGTGGCCGGAGCGGGTCGACTCCGGTGTCGCCGGACTTGACCTGCTGACCCAGGGCCGGCTGGATTTCGAGGCCCCCGACACCGCCGCATTCCCGTGTCTGCGTCTGGCCTGGGACGCATTACGGGCCGGCGGCACCGCCCCGGCGATCCTGAACGCGGCCAATGAAGTGGCTGTTTCAGCCTTTCTTCAGGGCCAGGTGGGTTTCCTAGCGATCCCTGCGTTGGTCGAACACACACTGACAACGCTCCAGCGGCACAATGCCGATTCCCTCGACACCCTGCTTTTTGCCGATGCGCAAGCCCGGCAAATCACTGAACGCGCCCTCGCCCATCACGCCCTTCATGCCTGATCGTTCCACGCACACGAGCTGCACACATGGGTGATTTCATCGGTTCGGTCTGGTGGATGATCGTCAGCCTGGGCGTGTTGGTGACCTTTCACGAATTCGGGCATTTCTGGGTCGCGCGGCGCTGCGGCGTCAAGGTGCTGCGTTTTTCGGTGGGCTTCGGCAAACCGCTGTGGATGCGCCGCGATCGCCACGGCACCGAGTTCGTGGTCGCCGCGATCCCGCTGGGCGGCTACGTCAAAATGCTCGACGAGCGCGAAGGCGACGTGCATCCGGCCGAGCAGGACCAGGCCTTCAATCGCAAGACCGTGTGGCAGCGCATCGCGATCGTCGCGGCGGGCCCCATCGCCAACCTGCTGCTGTGCATGGCGATGCTGTGGGCGATGTTCGTGGTCGGCAAGCAGGATTATTCGGCAACCGTCGGTCGCGCCGATGGCCTGGCCGCCGAAGCCGGACTGACTCCGGGCGAGCGCATCGTACGCATCGACGGCCGCAGCGTGAGCAGCTGGAGCGATGCCAGCCTGCAGCTCACCACTGCGGCAATGGACAGGCGCGATGTCCGCGTCCTGACCGCCTCCGACACTGCGAGCAGCAGCGAACACACCTTGCGCCTGTCGCAGTTGCCGGTCGGTTTCGACGAACGCCGCGTTGCCGCACTGGCCGGCATCGGCTGGCAGTTCATGCTGCAGCCACCGGTGATTGCCGAAGTGGTGAAGGGATCGGTGGCCGACGGCCTGCTCAAGCCGGGCGACCGGATCGTGGCCATCGATGGCCAGCCGATCCGCTCGACCGAAGACATCATTCCGCAGGTGCAGGCGTTGGGCGCCCACGGCGGGCCGGGCATGATCGAGGTGGCGCGTGGCGAAGACCGGCTGGCGCTGGAAATCGCCCCGCGCAAGTCGCCGCAGGGCCAATGGATGATCGGCGTGCGTCCGGCCGCCGCCCCGGCTCCGGCATACGACAGCCGCCAGCAGTACGGGCTGTTCGCCGCCGTGCCGGCCGCGATCCGCGAAACCGGCCGGATGACCGCCGATTCGCTGGGCATGATGAAGCGCATGCTGACCGGCCAGGCCTCGGTCAAGAACATCTCCGGCCCGGTCACCATTGCGCGCGCCGCCAACGCCTCGGCCGAACGCGGGCTCGACTGGTTCCTGTATTTCCTCGGGTTGCTGTCGCTCAGCCTTGCGATCATCAACCTGATGCCCATCCCGATCTTGGACGGTGGGCATCTGCTGTATTACCTTATCGAGTTGATCAAGGGCAGCCCGATCAGCGAACGGGCCATGATTGCCGGACAATACGTCGGCCTGGCGGTCCTGGCCGGGTTGATGGGACTGGCGTTCTACAACGACATCCTCGGCCTGGTTCCACGATGAAGCTGCTCCACTCTTTCCGCCTGTTGTCGTCGTCATACGCCGGCATCCAGCAACACCCGAATACGACTCCAACCGGATGTGACATGACGCGTCTTCCCACTCGCCGCCTGCTTGCCCTCGCTCTTGCCGCCGGCCTCAGCCTGCCGGCCGTTGCTCTGGCCGTCGAGCCGTTCGTTGCCAGCGACATTCGCGTCGACGGCCTGCAGCGCATCGCCTCCGGCACCGTCTTCACCTATCTGCCGGTGAACCGCGGCGACACCGTGGACGATGCCAAGGTGGCCGACGCGATCCGGGCGCTCTACCGCACCGGCTTCTTCGAGGACGTGCAGCTGGACCGCCAGGGCAACATCCTGGTGATCACGGTCAAGGAGCGCCCGGCGATCAACAAGCTCACCGTGACCGGCAACAAGGACATCAAGTCCGAGGAACTGCTCAAGGGCCTGGGTGACATCGGCCTGTCCGAGGGTGGCACCTTCGATCGCCTGAGCCTGGACCGCGTGACCCAGGAACTGACCCGCCAGTACAACAACCGCGGCAAGTACAACGTGGAAATCACCCCGACGGTGAGCCCGCTGGACCGTAACCGCGTCGACGTGGCCATCGCGATCAAGGAAGGCAAGGCGGCCAAGATCCGCCACGTCAACCTGATCGGTACCGAAAAGTTCGCCAACGAGGACATCCTGGACAACTGGGAATCCAAGGAACACAACTGGGCCTCGTGGTACCGCCGCGACGACCAGTACTCCAAGGAAAAGATGTCCGGCGACCTGGAAAAGCTCAACTCCTGGTACCTGGACCGCGGCTATGTCGACTTCAGCATCGACTCCACCCAGGTCTCGATCAGCCCCGACAAGCGCGATATGTTCATCAGCGCCGGCGTCACCGAGGGCGAGCAGTACAAGATTTCCGAAATCAAGGTCACCGGCGACACCGTGCTGCCGCAGGCCGACATCGAGCGCCTGGTGATCCCCAAGGCCGGCGACATCTTCTCGCGTGCGCTGCTGGAGTACACGTCCGATGCGATCACCAATACGCTGAGCAACGTCGGTTACGCGTTCGCCAAGGTCAACCCGATCCCGACGCCGAATCGCGAAGACCGCACCGTGGCAGTGAACCTGCAGGTGGTGCCCGGCCCGCGCGTGACCGTGCGCCGCATCCTCTACAAGGGCAACAGCCGTACCTCCGACGAGGTGTTGCGCCGCGAAATGCGCCAGTTCGAGAACACCTGGTATTCGCAGGCGGCGATCGACCGTTCCAAGATCCGTCTGCAGCGGTTGGGCTACTTCGAAAGCGTGGACGTGGAAACGCCCGCGGTGCCCGGCAGCAACGACCAGGTCGACGTGGTCTACAACGTCAAGGAGACCACCTCCGGCAGCTTCGTGTTCGGCCTGGGTTATTCGCAGAGCTTCGGTGTGACCACCTCGGTGCAGTTGTCGCAGAACAACTTCCTGGGCGGTGGTAACCGCGTGGCAGTGGAGGCCTCGCGCAGCAGCTATCAGCAGCGCTACGCGTTCTCCTACACCAACCCGTTCTTTACCGACGACGGCGTGTCGCTGGGCTACAACCTGTCCTGGCGTGCACTGGATTATTCGGACTTCAACACCGCGCAATTCAACAGCAAGAACGGTTCGGCGCAGGTGGTGTTCGGCGTGCCGATCACCGAAAACGACACCGTCTCGGCAATGGTGGGTATCGACAGCAACCAGATCACCACCTTCGCGGGCACCACACCGCAGGCGATCATCGACTACATCAATGCGATCGGCACGCGCACCTTCCATGCCTGGCGCACGGAACTGGGCTGGGCGCGCGACACCCGCAACGACTTCTTCATGCCGACCCGCGGCATGTACCAGCGTGTGGGCCTGGAAACCACCCTGCCCGGCTCCACGGTCGAGTACTACAAGCTCAACTACCAGATCTCCAACTACTGGCCGATCATTCCGGCGCTGGTGTTGAACACGCGCTTCGAACTGGGCTACGGCGACAGTTACGGGAAGGACAGCACCCGCGTGCTGACCAATCCGGATGGCAGCACCCGCACGGTCACCGCCACCGGCCTGCCGTTCTACGAGAACTTCTACGCCGGCGGCACCAATTCGGTCCGTGGCTTCGAAGACAACACCCTGGGCCCGCGTTCGGAAGCGATCAATGGCTATACCCGCGGCCAGCCGCTGGGCGGGTCGTTCAAGACGGTGGGCTCGGTGGAAATGTATTTCCCCAAGCTGTTCGACAGCCCGTCGGCGCGCGTTTCGGCATTCGTCGACTTCGGCAACGTCTACAGCGGCGTGGACAACTTCAAGGCCAACGAGTTGCGCGCCTCCACCGGTGTGGCGCTGTTGTGGCGCGCGCCGGTCGGCCCCATTTCGATCAGCTATGCATTCCCGCTGAAGAAGGAAGACAACGACGAGATCGAGCGTCTGCAGTTCACCTTCGGCGGCCAGTTCTAAGATTGGCACGCGAACCAATGGCGGCCCGGACGCCCGGGCCGCCATTGTTGTTTGAACACCCTGGTAGGAAACAGCTTTAGAAGTAGTTGTTCCAGACATTGCCCAGGCAGGTGGCGGTGGCGCCCCAATCGGATGCGTCCACGCATTGCACCTGCTGGTCCCAGAAGCTCAGAGCGTTGGTGCGCTGCTGCGCGAAATCGTCGGCCGATGCACTGGTGACTGCGCCCAGCAGGATCACGCTACCGAAAATGGAGAGAACAGTTTTCATATGTTTCTTCCTGGGTTCGCCGCATCGTTGCGGCCCGGTAAGCAATACGCTCGACTGTTTAGCCAACTTTTGGCGACGTTCCCCCCCCTGTTAAACCAGCCAATTATCGTTTACGCGAGGTTTACCCTGATGCGATTGACCGCCAGTGCGATTGCCGAACAATTCGGGTTGACCGTCGTCGGTGACGGCACCACCGAAGTCAGCGGCGTCGCCACCCTGGCCCATGCAGGCGCAGGCCAGCTGGGCTTCCTGTCCAACCCACGCTATCGTCCGCAACTGGCCGACACCCAGGCCGCTGTCGTGGTGCTGCGTGCCGACGATGCCGAGGCCGCCAAAGGCACCGCGCTGGTCGCCAAGGACCCGTATACCGCGTTCGCCAAGATCGCCGCGCTGTTCGATGTGGCCCCGGTGCGCGAACCGGGCATCCATGCCTCTGCGGTGATCGACCCGACCGCCCAGGTCTCGGCCACCGCGCATGTCGGTCCGTTCGTCAGCATTGGCGCGCGTAGTCGCGTGGGCGATGGCTGCGTGATCGGCACCGGCAGCATCATTGGCGAAGACTGCGTGGTGGACGCCGGCAGCGAGCTGCTTGCCCGCGTCACCCTGGTCACCCGCGTGCGGCTGGGCAAGCGCGTGCGCATCCACCCCGGTGCGGTGATCGGCGCCGATGGCTTCGGCCTGGCCATGGATGCCGGGCACTGGATCAAGGTGCCGCAGCTTGGCGGTGTGGTGATCGGCGACGACTGCGAAATCGGCGCCAACACCTGCATCGACCGCGGCGCGCTGGAAGACACCGTGCTGGAAGAAGACGTGCGCGTGGACAACCTGGTGCAGATCGCGCACAACTGCCGCATCGGCGCGCACAGTGCGATTGCCGGCTGCACCGGCATTGCCGGTAGCGCCAAGATCGGCCGTTATTGCCTGCTTGGCGGGCATGTCGGCGTGGTCGGCCACCTGGAGATCTGCGACAAGGTGGTGATCACCGGCAAGTCTGTCGTGCGTAATTCCATCCATGAGCCGGGCGAGTATTCGTCCGGCACCCCTCTCACCGACAATCGCACGTGGCGCAAAAACGCCGCGCGCTTCAAGCAGCTTGATGCGCTCGCTAGGCGCATCCTGGCTGTGGGCAAGGAGAAACAATGAGCCACCACGTTTACGAACTGCCGATCGACGTCAGTCAGATCCAGACGCTGCTCCCGCACCGTTACCCGTTTCTGCTGGTCGACCGCATCCTCGAACTCGATCTTGAAACCAAGTGGATCGTGGCGCAGAAGAACGTCAGCATCAACGAACCGTTCTTCCAGGGCCATTTTCCGAACCGTCCGGTCATGCCTGGCGTGCTGATCATCGAGGCGCTGGCGCAGGTCGGCGGCGTGATGACCCAGCTCGGCCTGGGCCGCGATGCCCTGTCGCAGCTGTTCTATATGGTCAAGGTGGACAAGGCCCGCTTCAACAAGCAGGTGGTCCCGGGCGACGTGTTGATCATGGAAGTGCAGATGAAGCGCCTGATCCGCAACGTGGGATGCTTCTACGGCGAAGCCAAGGTCGACGGCGAAGTGGTGGCCAGTGCCGAGGTGATGTGCGCCGGCGCCAGGTAATCCCCCGCTTTCGGAGTAAGACACGATGCGCGATTCAACACCTTTGATTCATCCGACGGCGGTCATCGATCCATCGGCAACGCTGGCGGACGACGTCCGCGTCGGCGCCTTCTCGCTGATCGGCGCCGATGTGCAGATCGGGGCGGGCACCGAGGTGGGGCCACATTGCTCGATCCACGGCCCGACCCGGATCGGTCGCAACAACCGCTTCATCGGCCACGCCGCGATCGGCGGCGAACCGCAGGACAAGAAGTACGCTGGCGAACGGACCGAATTGGTGATCGGCGACGGCAACGTGATCCGCGAATTCGTCACCATCAATCGCGGCACCGGCGGTGGTGGCGGCATCACCGTGGTCGGCAACGACAACTGGATGCTGGCCTATACGCACGTGGCGCACGACTGCCATGTGGGCAACCACTGCGTGTTCTCCAACAACACCACGCTGGCCGGCCACGTCACCGTCGGCGACTACGTGATCATCAGCGGTTTTGCCGGCGCGCATCAGTTCTGCCGTATCGGCGCGCACGCCTTCCTGGGCATGGGCGCGCTGACCAACGGCGACGTCCCGCCGTTCACCATGGTGGGCAGCGAATCGCTGGGGCGTCCGCGCGGCATCAATAGCGAAGGGCTCAAGCGCCGCGGTTTCGACGCCGAACGCATCACCGCGATCAAGCGCGCCTACCGCACGCTGTACGTCGCCGGCCTGCCGCTGGCAGATGCCAAGCTGCAGCTGGCCGAACAGGCCAAGAGCAGCGACGATGTGCGCGGGATGCTCGAGTTCATCGAAGCAGCAGAACGGCCGTTGTTACGATGACGGCCGGGATTCGGGATTCGGGATTGGGGATGCAAAGCGTCCACACCACACCGGGCGAAGTCGTGCACGACGCGCTGGCCAATCCCCAATCCGCAATCCCCAATCTCCGCGCACCGCGCATCGCGCTGATCGCCGGCGAGGCCTCTGGCGACAGTCTCGGCGCGGGGCTGATCGAGCAGTTGCGGCTGCGCTATCCAAATGCCGAATTCGTGGGCATCGGTGGCGATGCGATGCGTGGCGCCGGTTGCCAGACCTGGTTCGATGCCAGCGAACTGGCGGTGATGGGCCTGACCGAGGTGCTGCGGCATCTGCCGCGCCTGCTCAAGCTGCGCAGCGCGTTCCGCGAGCGGGTGCTGGCGTGGAAGCCGGACGTGTTCATCGGCATCGACGCGCCGGATTTCAATCTGCCGGTGGAACGCTGGCTCAAGCAGCGCGGGATCAAGACCGTGCACTACGTCAGCCCGTCGGTGTGGGCGTGGCGCGAGAAGCGTGCCGAAAAAATCGGCGTCAGCGCCGATCTGGTGCTGTGCCTGTTTCCGATGGAGCCGCCGATCTATGCCAAGCATGGCGTGGACGCCCGCTTTGTCGGCCACCCGATGGCCGACGATATTGCCTACCAGGCCGACCGCGCAGCAGCGCGCGCAACGCTGGGCCTGTCCGCCTCCAGCACTGTCCTGGCAGTATTGCCAGGCAGCCGTCACGGCGAAATCAGCCGGCTCGGCGACACCTTTTTCCAGGCGGCCTGGCTGGTGTCCGAGCACCTGCCCAATCTGCACGTGCTGGTACCGGCCGCCAATCCAGGCTGCAAGCACCTGCTGGCCGAGCAGCTGTCACGCTCGTCGCTGCCGGTGATGCGCTCGCATCTGCTCGACGGCCAGGCGCGTACCGCCATGCTGGCCGCCGACGTGGTACTGCTGGCCTCCGGCACCGCCACGCTGGAAGCGATGCTGGTCAAGCGCCCGATGGTGGTGGGCTACAAGGTCGCTCCGCTCACCTACCGCATCGTCAAGCTGCTGGGCCTGCTCAAGGTCAACCGCTACGCCCTGCCCAATATCCTGGCCAATGACGACCTGGCGCCGGAACTGATGCAGGACGACTGCACCCCCGAGCGGCTGTGCGTGGCACTGCTGGACTGGTTCAAACACCCCGACAAGGTCGCCGCCCTGCAGCCGCGCTACCTGGCCCTGCACGCGGAGTTGCGCTGCGATGCGTCGGCGCGGGCAGCGGATGCGGTGGCTGGGCTGCTGGAAGGCCGGCAGTCGGGAGTCGGGATTGGGGATTCGGCAGGAGCGAAGGCATGAAAATCATTGCTTTAGGCACCCAGGCCGATAGCGCCGACGCCGAGGCGCGCCAGTCGCCCTTGTTTGACCAATCCCAAATCCCGAATGTCGAATCGCGGCGTTTGATCGCCGGTGTCGACGAAGCTGGCCGCGGCCCACTGGCCGGGCCGGTGGCCGTGGCCGCCGTGGTGTTCGACCCCGGCAAGCCGCGCATCAACGGGCTGGACGATTCCAAGCAGCTCACGGCCGAGCGGCGCGAGCAGCTGTATGCGCGCATCGTCGACCGGGCGCTGGCGTGGTCGGTGGTGTTGATCGACAGCGAAGAGATCGACCGCATCAATATCTACCAGGCGACCATGCTCGGCATGCGGCGCGCAGTGGAAGGCGTGGCGCATGTGGCCGGGTTCGCGCGCATCGATGGCAACCGCGTGCCCAAGGGGCTGCCCTGCCCGGCCGAGGCGTTGATCGGTGGCGACGCCTTGGACCGCGCCATCATGGCCGCCTCGATCGTGGCCAAGGTGACGCGCGACCGGCTGATGCACGAACTGCACGCGCGGCACCCGGAATATCGCTTCGATCAGCACAAGGGTTACAGCACGCCGGTGCATCTGGCCGCGTTGCAAACCCACGGGCCATGCCCGCAACACCGGCGCAGTTTTGCGCCGGTGCGTCTGGCGCTGCAAGGCCGTGAAGGCCTGGAACCGGGTCACGGGACCCGGGACCTGGAGCAGTTGCAGGTCGGGCAATTGGTTGCGCCGCTGTAAGAGACGCCAGGGTCGGCATCGGCGTGTCCGGCTGCGCGTCGGAGCCTGAACAGCCGCACATTGATTGCGTGCCGTGCGCAGTGGCTCCAGGCACACATCATTCCACTCGTCTCGGCCCTGCGGTCCTCGGATGCCTGTGCAGCGCCGGCCCGGCAAGCGATTGACCGCCCTTCCAGGTCTCCGGTCCCGGGTCCCGCCCCCCGCTGTCAAGCCTTGTTCGCCCCCGCCCCCGCCGGTACCCTGACCGCGCATTATTCCGGTCCCGCATGTCCACTTCCCGCTTCGTCCATCTGCACGTCCACACCGAGTTCTCGCTGGCGGATTCCACCATCCGTGTGCCCGAGAAACCGGATCAGGCTGACCCGAAAAAGGCCAAGCAGGCCAACCTGCTGAGCCGGGCAGTCGAACTCGACATGCCCGCGCTGGCAGTCACCGACCTCAACAACCTGTTCGCGCTGGTCAAGTTCTACAAGGCCGCCGAAGGCGTCGGCATCAAGCCGATCGCCGGCGCCGACGTGATGATCGCCACGCCGGACATGACCCCGTGGCGCATGACCCTGCTCTGCCGCGACCGTGAAGGCTACCTGAGCCTGTCGCGGCTGCTCACCCGCGCCTGGATGGAAGGCCACCGCCCCGAAGGCGGTGTGGCGATCCATCCCGAATGGCTGCAGGCCGGGCACGCCAACCTGTTTGCGCTGGCCGGCCGCGACAGCCTGGCCGGGCGCCTGTTCAACGAGGGCCGCGCGGATCTGGCCGAGCAACAGCTGGCCGACTGGCAGCGCGTGTTCGGCGATGGCCTGCACCTGGAGCTCACCCGCACCGGCCGCGATGGCGAGGAACGCTTCAACCAGTTCGCCCTGCACGCCGCGGGCGTGCGCGGGCTGCCGGTGGTGGCGAGCAACGACGTGCGTTTTCTGTACGCCAGCGACTTCAATGCGCACGAAGCGCGCGTCTGCATTTCCTCCGGCCGCGTGCTGGACGATCCCAAGCGCCCGCGCGACTACAGCGACCAGCAGTACATAAAGTCCAGCGAGGAGATGGCGGCGCTGTTCGCCGACATCCCCGACGCCATCGACAACACCCACGCGCTGGCGCAGCGCTGCAACATCGAGATGCGCCTGGGCACCTACTTCCTGCCCGCCTACCCGGTGCCGGAAGACGAAACGCTGGACAGCTGGATCCGCAGCCAGTCGCGACAGGGTCTGGCCGCACGCCTGGAAAAGAACCCGATCGCGCCGGGCAAGACCCGCCAGGACTATGTGGACCGGCTCGAATTCGAGCTGGACACCATCATCAAGATGGGCTTTCCCGGCTACTTCCTGATCGTGGCCGACTTCATCCAGTGGGGCAAAAACCAGGGCATTCCGATCGGCCCGGGCCGCGGCTCCGGTGCCGGCTCGCTGGTGGCCTGGGCGCTGCAGATCACCGACCTGGACCCGCTGCCTTACAACCTGCTGTTCGAGCGCTTCCTGAATCCAGAGCGCGTGTCGATGCCCGACTTCGACATCGACTTCTGTATGGACCGGCGCGACGAAGTCATCGACTACGTGGCGCGCAAGTACGGCCGCGAACGCGTCAGCCAGATCATCACCTACGGCACCATGGCCGCCAAGGCGGTGGTGCGCGATGCCGGCCGCGTGCTGGGCTTTTCGTATGGGTTGGTCGACAGCGTGGCCAAGCTGATCCCCAACATCCTGGGCATCACGCTCAAGGATGCGATGGGCGAAGGCAAGGATTCGGAGATGGCCTCGCCGGATCTGATCCAGCGCTACCAGGTCGAAGACGACGTGCGCGACCTGATGGATCTGGCGCGCCAGCTCGAAGACCTCACCCGCAACGCCGGCAAGCACGCCGGCGGCGTGGTGATTGCGCCCGATCCGCTTTCCGAGTTCTGCCCGCTGTTCGCCGAACACGACGAAGACGGCCGCGGCAAGAACCCGGTGACCCAGTTCGACAAGGACGACGTCGAGGCGGTGGGTCTGGTGAAGTTCGACTTCCTTGGCCTGCGCACGCTGACCATCATCGATTGGGCAGTCAAGGCGATCAACGTGCGCCACGCGCGCGCCGGCATCGACCCGGTCGACATCACCGCCATTCCGCTCGACGACGTGCCCACCTACAAGGGCGTGTTCGCCTCGGGCAATACCGGTGCGGTGTTCCAGTTCGAATCCTCGGGCATGCGCCGCCTGCTCAAGGACGCGCGCCCGGACCGCTTCGAAGACCTGATCGCGCTGGTGTCGCTGTACCGTCCCGGCCCGATGGACCTGATCCCGGACTTCAACGCGCGCAAGCACGGCCAGCAGGAGATCGTCTACCCCGATCCGCGCACCGAAGTCATCCTGAAAGACACCTACGGCATCATGGTGTACCAGGAGCAGGTGATGCAGATGGCGCAGATCGTCGGCGATTATTCGCTGGGCGGCGCCGACCTGCTGCGTCGCGCGATGGGCAAGAAGGTGCCGGCCGAAATGGCCAAGCACCGCGAAATCTTCCGCGAAGGTGCGGCCAAGGGCGGCGTGAGCGCCGCCAAGGCCGACGAAATCTTCGACCTGATGGAGAAGTTCGCCGGCTACGGCTTCAACAAGTCGCACGCCGCCGCCTACGCGCTGGTCAGCTACCAGACCGCGTGGCTGAAACGCCATTACCCAGCCGAATTCATGGCCGCCACGCTGTCCTCGGACATGGACAACACCGACAAGGTGGTGGGCTTTCTGGATGAGGTGCGCAACCTCGGCCTCACCGTCAAACCGCCGCGCGTCAACAAGTCGGCGTACATGTTCGCCGCCGCCAGCCCGGACACCATTCAATACGGCCTGGGCGCGATCAAGGGCGTCGGCCAGGGCGCCTGCGAGGCGATCGTCGAAGAACGCCAGCGCGGCGGCCCCTACACCACGCTGCTGGATTTCTGCACGCGCGTGGGCACCGCAAAGCTCAACCGGCGCACGCTGGAAGCCATGATCAATGCCGGCGCGATGGATGGCCTGGGCAAGAACCGTGCTTCGCTGATGCTGCAGTTGCCGGAGGTGATGAAGGCTACCGAGCAGATGGCGCGTGAGCGCGCCTCCGGACAGAACTCGCTGTTCGGCGGGCCGGACCCGAGCGCCCCGGCGATGCGCCTGGACCTGCCCGAGAGCAAGGAATGGCCGCTGGGCCAGCTGCTCACCGGCGAGCGCGAAACGCTGGGCTTCTACCTCAGCGGCCACCCGTTCGACCCGCACCGCGAAGAAGTCCGCGAGCTGGTCGGTTGCGATCTGGGTGCGCTGGAAAAGATCCTGGCCTCGCAACAACGTGGTGGCGGGGGCGGCGGGGGCGATGGCGAAAAACGCGCCTGGCGGCCGGAAGTGAGCGCGATCCTGGCCGGCCAGGTGGTCGGCGTACGCCGCAAGGGCGACAGCCAGGTGTTCGTGCAGCTCGAAGACGGCCGCGGCCGGGTCGAATGCAGTGCGTTCTCCGACGCGATGGCCGAGTTCGGCCACCTGCTCACCCGCGACCGCATCCTGATCGTCAAGGGCGGCCTGCGCGAGGACGAATTCAACGGCGGCTATAGCCTGCGCATCCGCCAGTGCTGGGACTACGAGCAGATCTGCGCCGACCACGCGCAGCGGCTGTCGCTGCGCCTGGACCTGCGCGAAAAGCAGGCCTTCAAGCGCATCGACGCCCTGCTGGCCAAGCACCGCCCCGGCAGGACGCCCCTGCGCCTGGACCTGCTGCTGCGCGCGCCCAGCGGGGGCGTGGCCGGCATGCTCGACCTCAACGGCAACCATTCGGTGCGGATCGACCAGCAGCTGATGGACAGCCTGCGCGCAGACCCTGCGGTGCGGACCTTGAAGATCAAGTACAACCCGCCGTGGGCGTGAGGAGCCGGGATTCGGGATTGGGGGTTCGTAACAGCAGCACTGCGACTTCGGCGCTGCAACAGACCGCCGTTACGAATCCCGAATCCCCAATCCCTGCCGTGCAACCGCACGGCTGCGTACGGGCCAGCCACACCGCTTCAGCTACACTCCCCGCCTTACGTTGACGACGCCATTGCATGAATCCTAACTACCTCGACTTCGAGCAACCCATCGCCGATCTGGAAGCAAAGATCCAGGAACTGCGCAAGGCCAGTACCGGGCCTGCGGTCAACGTGGAGACCGAAGTGCGTGCGCTGCGCGACAAGCTGCGCGTGCGCACCGCGCAGATCTTCCGCGATCTGTCGGCCTGGCAGGTCTCGCAGCTGGCGCGTCATCCGCAGCGCCCGTACACGCTGGACTACATCAACACCATCTGCGACGAGTTCCAGGAACTGGCCGGCGACCGCGCCTACGCCGACGACAAGGCCATCGTCGGTGGCCTGGGCCGTATCGACGGCCGCCCGGTGGTGATCATCGGGCACCAGAAGGGCCGCGATACCAAGACCAAGGTGGCACGCAACTTCGGCATGCCGCGCCCGGAGGGCTACCGCAAGGCGCTGCGCCTGATGAAGCTGGCCGAGCGCTTCCGCCTGCCGCTGCTGACCTTCATCGACACGCCCGGCGCGTATCCGGGCATCGGTGCCGAGGAGCGCGGCCAGTCCGAGGCGATCGCGCGCAACCTGCTGGAAATGGCCGAGCTGAAAATCCCGGTGATCTGCACCGTGATCGGCGAAGGCGGCTCCGGCGGCGCGTTGGCGATCGGCGTGGGCGACCGTACCCTGATGCTGGAATACGGCACCTATTCGGTGATTTCGCCGGAAGGCTGTGCCTCGATCCTGTGGAAGGACGCGGCCAAGGCCAAGGACGCCGCCGAACAGCTCGGTCTGACCGCCAAGCGCCTGAAAGGCCTGGGCCTGGTCGACAAGGTGATCCGTGAACCCACCGGCGGTGCGCATCGCAATCCCGAACAGATGGGCAAGCGCCTGAAAGCGGTACTGCTCAACGAGCTGGACGCGCTGGAAAAGATTCCAGTGGATACGTTGCTGCAGCAGCGTTACGAGCGTCTGCGCAGCTACGGTGCCTACGAAGGGCATTGATTCGCACGAAGGCCGGCCGCGCCAAGTGCGCGGCCATGGAAAGGACGCCACACCCGCATGTCTCCGCTCCTGCTGATCTCACTGCTGCTGCAAGCCGCCTGCTGCGTCCACGTCGTGCGCAGCGGGCGGCCCTTGTACTGGATCTTCCTGCTGCTGGCGTTTTCGCTGCTGGCGGTGCTGGTCTATGTGTGCGTGGCGGTCATCCCCGATCTGCGCAACGACCCCTATGCACGCCGTGGCCTCAAGCGCGTGCGCAGCACCCTGGACCCGCAACGCGAACAGCGCGATGCCTCACGCCGGCTGGATGTGGCCGACACACCGGAAAATCGCCGCCAGCTCGCAGAGACCTTGCTGGCGCGCGGCGATTACGCCCAGGCCGCCGAGCATTACCAGGGGGCCTTGCGTGGACTCTATCGCGACGATCCGCACCTGATGCTCGGCCTGGCCAAGGCGCAGTTCGGGCTGGGCCGACCGCAGCAGACGCGGCAGACCCTGGATGCCTTGATCGCAGCCAACCCCAGCTTCCGCTCGCATGACGGGCACCTGCTGTATGCGCGCGCGGTCGAAGGCAGTGGCGACACCGAGGCTGCCTTGCACGAATACGACACGCTGGCGCAAGGCTATCCGGGCGAAGAAGCACGCGTGCGCTATGCACAACTGCTGCAGCGCATCGCACGCAATGACCAGGCCAGGGCGGTGTACGAACAGGTGCTGCGTCACGCCGCCGCCTCGCCCAAGCATTACCAACGCGAGCAACGCGCCTGGGTCGACCTGGCGCGCAAGGGCCTGCGCGAGCTCGACACCGGCGCCTGAGAGCAGCCAACACGACGCCCGTGTAGCTGCAGGTCACGCACATCGCATCGCTCGGCAACCAATCGCTTGGCAACCTGATCAAGGCCATCACCATGCAAAGGAAGCCTGAAATCGAGGCAGGTCTGAGAGCCGAGATCGATCGTCTGCTGGAGCAATCCACACAGCGGTTTCGCAGCGGCGCCCTGGCCGAATCGCTCGCCTTGGGATTACAGGCGTGGGCGCTGATCCCCGAACCTAAGGCGAACTGGGATTATTACCCGCAAAGCCTGTCTGCAAGTTTCGTCAAGGATTACGCCGACCTGCACGATCAGGAAAACGTGCTTCGATGGATCCAGGTGATGGCACTGATGTACGACGACCCAGACCACACCGACCATCTTGTGCTGATGACCGAAGGCGAAGCGATGCTGCAGCTCGGGGATGAGGCACGCGCCTATGCTGCCTTCGGCAAAATTTACGCGCTATACGGCAGAAAGGGATTTGCCGGACACCAGAAACGGTATCTGGAGATGCTGCTCAAGCAACACCCGTCAGGCGCATGAATTCGTCGTCGCGCTCGCGCGGACCCTAAGATTCATCGGCCCTTTTGCCCGGTGCGCACATCTCCACGTCACTGGCCGTCCCTCCATGAACCACCACAGGCATGCGCGGCGGGACACCGGAATGCCCCGTATTTTTTCGGCAGTAGCAGCCTTGGCACCGGCGCGCCGGAGCCGTCAGGCGTACGCAGATGCGGTGGGCAATGCGCTCAGAACGGCTTGGCCAGCACCAACCAGATCACGCCGACCAGCAGGATCACCGGTGCTTCGTTGAACCAGCGCAGCGCCCAACCGCTGGGCACTGCACGCCCCTGTTCGGCGCCTTTGACCCAGCGCCCGGACACGATGTAATGGGCAAGAATCAATGCCACGGCAAACAGCTTGGCGTGCAGCCAGCCGCCGGCGACCATCGTCGGGAAATCCGGGATGACCCGATAACCCTGCCAGAGCACCGCCCCCAGCAGCAGTGCCAGACCGAGCATGCTGTGGCCGAATGCATAGAGCCGCCGCCCCATCAACACCAGGCGCGCGCGCACCGCGGTGTCGCTGCCGGCTTCGGCGATGTTGACCAGAATGCGCGGCAGGTAGAACACCGCGGCCATCCAGGCGATTACGAACAACAGGTGGAAGGTCTTGATCCACAAATACAGGGTCATGCGCTGGCTCCGCTGGCTCGCGTAGGATGGCCCGCATTTTCACCTATCCGCGCGCGCGAAAGCAGCCAAGCCCATGCAGCAGTCCGACCCCAAACAGTACGACGCCCACTATTTCCGCCGCTGGTATCGCGATGCCGGGCTGGCCGACCCCGCACGCCTGCGACGCAAGGTCGCACTCGCCGTGGCCCAGGCCGAGTACTACCTGGAACGGCCGATCCGCAGCGTGCTCGATGTCGGCTGCGGCGAAGCCGCATGGCGCGCGCCGTTGTTGGCATTGCGGCCAAAGCTGAGTTATCTGGGTTTCGACAGCAGCGCCTATGCGGTGCAGCGCTATGGCCGCAGTCGCCAGATCCACCCTGCCCGCTTCGGCGATTTTGCCTGGCTGCGCCCGTGCGCCCCGGTGGATCTACTGATCTGCTCGGACGTGCTGCATTACGTGCCCACGCGCGAGTTCAACCAGGGCCTGCCGGGGTTGGCCGAGATGTGCGCAGGCGTGGCGTTTCTGGAAGCCTTCGCCGAAGAAGATGCGTTCGAGGGCGATCACGACGGCTTCCAGGCGCGATCGGCGCGCTGGTATCGGCGCCGCTTCGCCAGCGTGGGGTTTGCTGCACTCGGCTCGCATTGCTGGTTGTCGCCACAGTTGGCCGATGAGGCCTCTGCACTGGAACGCGGCTAAGCAAAACGTTGGCCGGTTGCGGCACGCGTGGCGAGTGGCTTCGCCGCGCCCCCTTACCGCAACCCTCTCCCGCAGGAGAGGGGCTTCAGTCCACGCAGCCTTCCTCGCAGGCTGAGCGGCTTGATTCCTTCCCGCCGGGAGAAGGTGCCCCGCAGGGGCGGACGAGGTACGTGCGAAGCCTGGTGGAGATCGAGCGCTGAAGAAGTCTGAGTGCACTGGGCTGCGCTCCGACCTCACGTGTTCCTCTACAGGAGAGGGACTCGTCCAGCAGGCCGCAGGGTTCTGCGCCGAACGCGCGCTTTCGGCGCGCGCAGCCGTCCAAAGCATCACCACTTGCGGCAAACCAAACCGCGGCAAATCAACGCGCTCGCGCTTGCCGTCAATCGTATGGCAGCCTCAACGGTCCGCAGCCCCATTAAGGTGCAAATGCGCCAAAACCGGTATGCTGCGCGGCAGCAAAACCGCACGGATGGGTGGAATGCTTTATCAACTGCATGAGCTGACCCGCAATCTGCTAGCCCCCTGGGTACATCAGGCCCAGGCGAACGCCAAGATGTTTTCCGACCCGGACAGCCTGTGGGCCTCGCTCCCGGGCGCCGAGCGCATGGCCGCCAGCAACGAGTTGTTCCACCGGCTGGGCAAGGAATACGAAAAACCGGCCTGGGCGCTCGACGATGTCGAGGTCGATGGCCATTCGCTACCGATCATCGAACGCGAAGTGTTGAGCAAGCCGTTCTGCCGGCTGCTGCGCTTCAAGCGTTTCAGCGACCACGTCGAGCTAATCGGCAAGATGAAGGAGCAGCCTGCCGTGCTGGTGGTGGCGCCGTTGTCCGGCCACCACGCCACGTTGCTGCGCGACACCGTGCGCACCCTGCTGCGCAACCACAAGGTCTATGTGACCGACTGGGTGGACGCGCGCATGGTACCGCTGGACGCCGGCGCGTTCCGGCTCGAGGACTACATCACCTACATCCAGGAATTCATCCGCCATATCGGCGCCGAGCGCCTGCATGTGGTGAGCGTGTGCCAGCCTACCGTGCCGGTGCTGGCTGCAGTGTCGCTGATGGCCAGCAACGACGAGCCCACCCCGCGCTCGCTGGTGATGATGGGCGGGCCGATCGATGCGCGTCGCAGCCCCACCCAGGTCAACAACCTGGCCACGGAAAACGGCATCGAGTGGTTCCAGAACAACCTGATCCACACCGTGCCGTTCCCGTATCCGGGCCATGGCCGCCAGGTGTATCCGGGCTTCCTGCAACACGCCGGCTTCCTGTCGATGAACCCCAACCGGCACGTGATGTCGCACTGGGATTTCTACACCGATCTGGTCAAGGGCGATCTGCAGGATGCGCAAGCGCACCGGCAGTTCTACGACGAATACAACGCCGTGCTCGACATGCCGGCCGAGTATTACCTGGACACCATTCGCGTCGTGTTCCAGGAGTTCCTGCTGCCGCAAGGCAAGTGGAAGGTGGACGGCCAGTTGGTCAAGCCCTCGGCGATCCGCAATACCGCGCTGCTGAGCATCGAAGGCGAGCTGGACGACATGGCCGGCCTCGGCCAGACCGAGGCGGTGCACGATCTGTGCACCGGCATCGATGCGGCGCATCAGCGCCATCTGGTGGTGGAAGGCGCCGGCCATTACGGCATCTTCAGCGGCCGTCGCTGGCGCGAGGTGGTGTACCCGCAGGTGCGCGAATTCATCGCCCGCTACGACGCCGACCCGGTGGGTAGCCGCGACCCGGCCACCGTGACCCCGATCCGCAAGCGCGGCAAACGCGCCTGATCCACACAACATCCCCGGCAATGCCGGGGATGTTCATTTCGATCTGCGTGCAACCGCGAGACGACGTGATGCCGGCGAGCGAGCACCACCACCGACCCTGCGCACGCTGACATCTCGGCCAGGCGCATCACGCGGCCGCTTCTCCGCCCTTGACCAGCAGGTGCTTGGCGAACATGCCGTGCAACTTGCCGAACGCGCGCGCCAGGTGCAGCGTAACGAACAACAACAGCACGCCCGCTGCGAACAACGGCAGCGTCAGCCAGGCGCTGGTGATGTCCACGCCATCCCAGGTCAGCACGGCGAGGTTGTCGAACAGCACCGCGATCGGTGAAGCGGCCAGGCCCAACGACAGCGCCAGCAGCGTGCAAAACACAGTGAAATACAGAATGCCCAGCGGCAGCATCAGCAGGAAATACAGCATCGTGCTCCAGGTCCGCGCATCGGTGAACATCGCGCCGATACGCTGCAGCCAACCACCTTGCAGGCCCGGGTATTGCGGGCGACGCGGCATGCGCACGCCGAGCAGCGTCTCGACCACGCGGCCTTCCACCAGCGACAACACCCGCACCGAGCCGAAGAACAACACCAGCAGCGGCACGCCGATGATCAGGATCAACATCCCGATCGACAGGCTGGCGCCAGTCACGACCCAGGTGAAATAGAACACCCCGGTGAGCAGCGACAGCAGCATGTAGAACAAGGCGCCATAGGTGCGGGGGTCGGCGGCCACACCGAAGAACGTGCCGATCCACGATGCCCGCCTCGGTGGCACCGGGGAACGCAGTGCGCGTGCCACGGTCACCTCGGTTTCGCGGTAGATCTCTGCCACTTCCTCCGGCGCGCCGTAGCTGCTGGCCACGCAGGCAATGACCTCGGCCTCGCTCTTGCCTTTCTGTTCTGCCAGTTCCGAACGCAGATACTCTTCGGCGTCGTAAAGCGCGTCCTGGATCATTGCCGGATCTGCACCGGACAGCGCCTGGCGCAGCTGCAGCAGATAATCGCCAATGGTGGTCGGCAACGGGTGTGCCTGTGCAACTGTCTTCATGAGTGGGTCCCCTCCAGCACTGAATCAACGGAATCTCGGGTGGCACGCCAGGCGGCGGTCCAGTCGCGCAGGCAGTCACGCCCGCTGTCGGTGATGCGGTAATACCGCCGCGGTGGCCCGGAGGCCGAGGGCTCGACATGGCTGTGCAGCAACCCGGCCCCTTCCAGATTGCGCAGCACCGGATACAGGGCGCTCTGCTTGCCGCTGAGCACGCCCTCCAGACGCTCGAGCCGCTTGGCGATGAGGTAGCCGTACAGCGGTGTATCGGCCTGTGCCAGGACGGCCAGCAAGGCCAACGAGACCGTGCCCGCACTCAGTTCCTTCTGAAATTTGCGTAGGTGGATATCCGGCTCGCTCATCGGCCATCTCCGCTAGGTTGAAGGTGATGCTATGTAGAACCTAGCTATAGTGAATGTGCCGGTAGTCATGGGCGGGGATTGGGGATTCGGCATTGGGGATTGGTCAAAAAAAAAGCCGTGGTCGCTAGCTTGTTTGAGCAATTGTCGTCATCGCAGCGAGCCCCATCGCAGCGAGCCCCGTCGCAGTAGCGCCGCCGTTGCGAATCCGCAATACCGAATCCCCAATCCCCGCCCCACTAGCGCCCGCCTGCGCAAACCCAGTGAGTTCATGAGCTTAGGGAAGGTCTGAACAACGAGACCTGACAGGGCGGAAGGTGGCGTCGTTCCGAAGAGTGGCTTTTGGAACTTCGGAATTTCGCCATTTCTGGCGCTTTCCGCGGGAATTTCCCGGTTCACAGACGCACGCTCCCCATCGCCGGC